>DATKWP010000001.1:0-2607 GCA_035529535.1 Anaerolineae bacterium
GGCGTAGACCAGTAGTGTATAGACACCAGCCGTGGAAGGCGTCCAACGCAGGATCCCACTCAGCGAAGGCTGCCCTTCGGCTGTCGGACTGTTCTGCAAATCCACGATCTGCCGTCCCATCTCCAACTCAACGCGGACCACGGCCACGGCATCGGTGGCGCGGTATTGCACCTCCAGCTCCTGTCCCACCGGCACCCGGGCACCACTCGCGGGGGAGACTATCTCCACGGTGGGCTTGCTGGGAGCCTCCCCGCCAATGTCCATGCTGCAGGCCAGCATACCCAGGGCCAAGAGCGCTACGATTGCAGAGAGCATCTTGCGGCGATTTGGCACCAAACGGGCTCCTTTCCGGTCGTCTTGCCCTGCGTTCCTGGGCACTGTTCACGATTGCAGTGGGACGAGCGTTGCAGAACGATACCACGCTTTGGCTGTCCTCGCAACGCTACCCTCCACCCCCCGCACCTCTTGAATCACATGACCATCTGTTCGCGAAGCACCCCGCGCTCACCCAGTCTGGTAATTGGCTCCGGCGTCCCGAACACTGTCACCCGGCATCAAGATGACCGCAACCTCGATCAGGACCACCAGAGGCCGGAGAGGGGGGCAAGCACAATGCCCAGCAGGGGTAGACTGCCTCGGCCAACCGGGAAAGTCAACGGCCATGATCCCACCATCATAGTAGTGCCGACATTGGCTAGTCTCGCCCCCTTCCTGAGCTCTCATGGACTTTGGGTCCGCACAGGCGCCATCGCGCCGGGCAAACCAATGGCAGCAAGGCCCCTTTCGGGCTACCACCCATCCCTGGCCTCGTCGTGAACTCGAAGATCATCGCTCCAGGGGGTATTTCGCGCGCGAGGCTGCACAGCGCCACAGTTCAACGTACTGTACTCCGCACGTCCTATCAGCACTCCGAGGTCTCCCGGGTCTGAACTGGCGGGGTGCATGCTCGCCGCCCCACGGCTTGCCCCGTGCACGATGCGGGATTGAGCAACGCCAGCTCTCTACTCGTATGACCACATTCAGGCGATGCGGTTGTCCAGTACATGACCCGCAGAAGCGACCATAGGCAGCCGTAGAGAGTCCGGCATGCCGGCATCGCACATGCCTATCTCAATGACGTAATCGCCGGGTAGCGCATCCGACGCCACGGTCAACAAACATCCATGTTGCACGTATTCCTGCGGGACCCACTTCGTCGTCGGACGGGAGCCTCCCAACGGTTGGCTGTCCATCTGGCCCCGCACCTGGTTCGCTTCATCGAGCAGAACAGATAGGATGAGCTCATTTGTGCACCCCCTTGCCCCCACAGGCGACGAGGTGCCCGCATCCACTGCGTGTCGCAAAGACCTCTCAGCCCGAGACCGCGGCTATCGCTTCTCCCGTATCCTTGTCCACCGAGACGATGACAATATTGGGGATCTCGTAAGTCACGCCCTCCAACTCAGCCTGGGCATCCTTGCGGTACGTGACCGTCCAGAACTTGGTACCCGCCGGGTTCTCATAGCTCCCCACTGATTTCTCGGCATCTTCGAGGTCAGGGAATTGACCGGCGATCAGATCGTGAGCAATCCTCTCGGCTTCCTCCTGGCTGATGGCAGCAGGCTCCTCCGTCCCACCCGTATCCCCTCCTGGGCGGGTGAGGATGAGCCCGGCTCCGCCAAGAGAAACCAGGCAAAGCAGGGCGGCCAAGGCCAAGGCACCTACCAGAAGCACCGGACTCCGCCCTCCTTTCGGGGATTGTGCCGCACGGGCGGGCGGTCCCGCAGCTGGAGGGACACCGCCTGGAGCCCGCGCGGGAACCCACTTCGTGCCGTCATACTGAAGCCAGCTACCTGTCGCCGCATCAAGCGCCCAGTACCGGCCCTGGTCATCCTGGACACGAATACCAGCCACCTCATCACTGAATTGACCGGGGGTCAGAGCCCCGGCGTCCAGCTGGCCTTTTAGCTCGAAGTACTTGCTCTCGGCCTCTTTGAAATCCATCCTTGATCTCCTCCCACAAGGCTTCTGCCGTCCTGACTCATGGGCAGCGTCTGCCAATCGAAACCTGGTTCAATGCCCATGGCTCGCGCCGCTCACGGCTTTCCGTAGTAGACCATCTCGTGCAGTGTCTTGACGTCGAAAGGCTGGGCCCGCGGTCCACCGGCCCAATTCCCCATCTCCTGCTTGGCCGACATGAAAGCCTCCAACGGCGCCTGCCCAGCCGCCAGGGAATTGAGATAAGTGTATTCGAACTTCCCACCCGTCCAGCGAATCAGGTCGGCAGGATCAGAGGCGCTGGTGTAGGCATACGTCACCGCCATGCACCCCACAAAGGCCCGGCTGCCGTTGGCCAGGAATGCCAGGGCGATGGAATCCTCTGGAGTATGACCATGTCTCGGTGCTCCGTAACAAGCCGCGCTGAGAAACACGCCCTGGGTGTTGGCTTCATCCACAGTGAAGGCCACAGGCAGCATAGGCTCCTCGCCCCGCCACGCGCTGGCGTTTTCCGCAGACCCGTGCAGCACGAGGTAATCGTGACGGCCATTCACGGAATCTGGCTCGATGTCGTCGTGCCGGGTGGGCGGACTCCAGATCGGCTCCCGGTCGGTGCCGAAGACCTGGCTG
>DATKWP010000002.1:0-2446 GCA_035529535.1 Anaerolineae bacterium
TGTTGACCGTGGCGCTCTATTTCGTCTACCCGCCGGAAGCCAGGCGGCTGCACGAAGCGATGCAGGAGCGGCGCGACATCATCGTCGGACGATGAGACTCCTCAAGTCTCCGGGCGGGAAAGGAGGTGCTCAGAACGAAACAGATTGGGTCGTCTGGATGCAGCCGAGTTCTGTGGACACGGATGACGCGGACAAGACGGATTCACACGGATGTCTTCAGACAATCCGTGATGATCCGTTGCATCCGTGAGAACCCGTGTACCAGGGATCCCCATTAACTCACCATAGGAGGGAATAAGATGAACTGTAAACCGATCAAACTGGCGGTCAGCCTGCTGATGCTGGCGAGCATCTTGCTCGCTGCCTGTGGCGCTCCCAAACCGACCGAGGCCCCGACGGTGGCGCCCGTGGCTACCGAAGCCGCTCCACCGGCCGCGCCTGCCGAAAAGGCCAAAGTCGTAATCTTCATCGGCATGGGCACCGGCACCGACCCGGACCAGATCGCGGCCCAGGAGGCGCTGCAAGAAGAGTTCAACTCGACCCACGACGACATCGAGGTCGAGTTCCTCATCGTCCCGTACGAAGAGTCGGGCGAGCGCTACCTGGCCATGCTGGCCGGCGGGAACGCGCCCCAACTCGTCGGCCCCAACGGCATCTCGACCATCGCCGAGTTTTTCGACACCTGGGCCGACATCACCCCCTTCATCGAGGCCGAAAAGTACGACATGAGCGACTTTTACGGCCCGGCGGTGACGCTCAACGAGTATCCAGACAAAAACACCGGCCTGCCGCTCGGCCTGTACCCCTCCTTCATCTTCTACAACAAGGACCTGTTCGACGCCGCCGGCCTCGAGTACCCCACCCACGACTACGCCGACAAGACCTGGACGATGGACGTGCTGCGCGAGATCGCCATAAAGTTGACGCTCGACAAGAATGGCAACGACGCCACCTCGCCGGACTTTGACCCGGCGAACATCGCCCAGTGGGGCTGGGACGACTCGTGGACCGACGGGCGCGGCGCGCTCACCATGTGGGACGCGCCGAACAAGGGCCGGCCCACCAGCGACGACTACCGGACCGCCACGGCCAACTCGGAGGAGTGGGTCTACGGCCTGACCTGGCTCAGCAGCGGGCTGTGGAAGGACCATTTTATCCCCGACATGGCCGGTCAGGAGGCCTACTATGCGGTCGGTGGCGACCCCTTCGGCGGCGGCATGGTCGCCATGTTCTACAGCCACACCTGGTTCATGCCGGAGGGGCTGGTGGACCTGCCGTTCGAGCACGACCTGGCGCCGCTGCCATACAACAACAAGGGCACGCGGGTTTCCCGCATCCACGCCGACAACTTTACCATCCCCGATCGGGCCGCGAACAGAGAGGCGGCCTGGGAAGTGATGAAGTGGCTGGCCAGCCCCGAGCACATCGTGGACGTGTGCATGATCTACGGCTGCCTCCCGGCGCGCAAGTCGGTGGAGGATGAGTTCCGGGCGGTGCTGGCCGAACACTGGCCGGGGCTTGACTATGACGTGATCTACGAAGCGATCAACTACCTGGATGACCCCAGTCACGAATCGTGGGTGCCAGAGTGGGGCCGCGTCGGCGACACCATGAACTATGCGCTCGAACTCCTGTACACCGGCCAGGAAAAAGACGCGCAGGCACTGCTGGATCAGGCGAACGCGGAGATTCAAAAGATCCTGGACGAATACTGGGCCAGCCGTTAGGCCGTATTCTCCCCTCCCTCTCAGGGAGGGGCAGGGGGAGGGTGGGTCTCACCCTCACCCCCGCCCTCTCCCTGGGAAGGAGAGGGAGCGGAGATTCTCCCCTCCCTGTGAGGGAGGGGCAGGGGGAGGGTGGGTCTCACCCTCACCCCAGCCCTCTCCCTGGGAGGGAGAGGGAGTAAGGAGACCGCATCATGAGAATGGATCTGTCTCACAGACGCTTCTGGAGCATGTCCCGGCGAGAGGCCGCCTGGGCCTATTTCTTCATCAGCCCGTGGATCGTGGGCTTCATCATCTTCACCATTGGCCCCATGCTGGCCTCCCTGTACTATTCCTTCACCAAGTACAACATCATCAGCCCGCCCCAATGGACAGGGCTGGCGAATATCCGCGATCTCTTGCGTGACCCCCTGTTCTGGAAATCCATGCAGGTCACCGTATATTATGCCGCGCTGGCTCTGCCCCTGGGGCTGCTGCTGGGTTTCTTTCTGGCGATCCTGCTCAACCAAAAGATCCCGGGTGTCAACGTGTGGAGGACGATCTACTATCTCCCCTCGGTGATTGCCGGTGTGGCCGTCGCACTGCTGTGGATCCGCATCTTTAACCCCAAGATCGGCATCCTCAATCCGTTCCTGGCCAAGTTCGGCATTCAGGGCCCCGGCTGGCTCAACGACCCCAAGTGGGCCATGCCAGCGCTGGTCATCATGAGCCTGTGGGGCGTG
>DATKWP010000003.1:0-2925 GCA_035529535.1 Anaerolineae bacterium
GATGTGGAGTCTTAACTGGGCAATCTGATTTACGATACAGATCCGACGACGTCTACAGTATACAGCCAACTTCGCTTCTTTGTCAAATCGGGAGGGAATGGCCTATGACGGAACAACACCCCGAAGAACCCCTGGATCAGGTTCGCGGGTAGTGTCCTTGGACAATTGAGATAATCAAGGGCATACTATCAGCGGAACGTAACCTCACCCGGGGGTGAGCCATGAAGCTGATAGCATGCCTGATCGTATTGTCGTTGATTTCTGCATTTTGGTCAACTGGTCTGGTCAGCCCAAGGGTGAACCCAGTGCCAGCCAGCCACACGGTACTTGAACAACTTGAAAGAGACCATGCACCGATCCCGCCCTGGTGGGGCTGGGATATGTGGGCCGCAAGGGTCGTGCGAGCTTGGCGACGGCGACGGCGCACACGGCGGCAGTGGCACAAGCCGGGCAGAGTGGAACGGTGGCTGCGCCAGTTTCGGCGGTGACGCCGCCGCTGGCGACGTTTGTGGCGCCGGTGGCAGGCATTGATGGATGGCACGCTGCAAGTACAGAAGACTACCACGCCCGATGCAAGCGCCGAGCGTGTGGAGGAGACGTACGAGACCAGGGTGGCGGGTGATGCAGGCCAACATGCGTGTGACTCCCAGGCGTCAACGGCGGGGGGTGTGGAAGAGGCCGGCCCGACGACCCGACGCGGGCCAGGGCGCCCTCGTACCATTCCCACCGCTCAGCGGTGTTGTCCGCACGAGGGGTGCCGGGCCTACGGCCGGTTGGGGGATGATCCCCTCCACGACGTGGTAGGATGTGGCACCTACACTACGGTGCACGGGGAGGCACGTCAGATGTACCAGTGCCAGGTATGTGAGCGGCCCTTTTCTGAGACGGCCGGGACCCCCTGCGCGGACCTCAAGACGCCGACACAGACGGTCTGCATCGCGTTGCAGGAGTTGGCCGAAGGGCTGGGAGTACGAGCAGTCGCGCGGATCCACGGGGTGCAGCCAGATGCTGTACTGGGGTGGCTAAAGAAGGCCGGGCAGCACTGTCAGCGGTTGTCGGAGTACATGCTGCGGGAGCTGCAGGTGACCCAGGTGCAGTTGGACGAGTTGTGGACCTTCGTGCGCAAGAAGGAGCGCATGCTGAAGGAGTGGGAAGCGCTGCACAGCGCATGGGGCGACACGCGGGTGTGGGTGGCCTTCGACCCGGTGCACAAGTTGGTCATCGCCGTGCTGGTGGGCGAGCGTACCGAAGCAGAAGCCGTGGGGTTTCTGGCTCGGCTACGCGCCCGCTTGGCCGCTGCCTGCCAGCCACTGTTGACCAGCGATTCCTTGCCGCACTACGTCGAGGCGATCCTGCAGGCCTTTGGCGTGTGGGTCTAGCCCCGACGCAACGGGGATCGTGGTCGCTTTCCCAAGCCACGCCAGGTGCCTGCAGAGGGACTGAAGTACGCCACGGTACACCAGGAGCGCCAGAAGGGGCGTGTGGTTTCGGTCACCACCAGGATCGTCTACGGGCGCACGGAGGAAATCCAGGCCCTCGTGGAGGCGGTCGGGCACAAGATCAATACCTCGTTCGTCGAACGAATCAACCTGACTCTACGCCATCTGCTCAGCCGCTTGCATCGCAAGACGCTGTGCTTCTCCAAGCAGCGGGAGTACCTGGTACATCATCTGCACCTGGCCCTGGCCTACTACCACTTCGCGCGCTACCACGCCAGCTTGCGGGTCGCACTGCCCGAACCGCTCCCCACGCGGGGCAGTGGCTCGCCCAAGCAGTGGCAACCGCGCACACCGGCCATGGCCGCTGGCCTGACGGATCACCGCTGGTCTGTGCGAGAGTTGTTAATGTGCCCGGTGCCTGTGATACCAGGATAGACACCGCCTAGCACCACCCGATAGACCTGCTCGCTCACGCGCTCAAGACTCGCGGTTCTTGTGGCGTGGAGAATGATGACATTCTGAGCCCGTTTGAACAGGATTTCCGGTGCCCTGCGGGGCGCCCAGGTGGCTCTTTCGCCATTTATCTCAATTGTTGAGGGACACTACCGTGATGTGTTGTGTCCGCTTTTTAAGGTCTATTCCACGAGCATTACCATGGTGCTGAGCGGGGAGGGTTTTAGGGAGGGTCTTCAGCCCTCCCTCTCCCCGATAGTGCAAATCTATGCCGCGCTCAAAAGCTAGTTCGTCTCTGTTTTCGCAGACAGAGAAGCGATTGCAGATGGATTGAATCCTTTTACGATCAGCCAAATCCCCAGAACCATTTCCTGCACGGCGATTGGAGCCGCCAGGGGAATATAGCTGGTAATACGGTTACCGCTGAACAAGGCCAACACGCAAGCCACCATCATCAGGATGATCGCGACGATACCGAAGCCCGAGAGCCATCGGGGAATGAGCCGTGATTGGAAAAAAAGGTAGTAGTACATAAATGCACCCAGGCAGAAGGCGAACACCGCCAACAGCCCGGCGTGGTCGCGTATGCTCACCAACAAATCGCCGATAGCCTGAAGCGACGTACGATCGGCAGCTCCAGCAGTTATGAACTGCTGGCTGAGTGTCAGCAGGGACATCAGGCCCAAGTACACGACCATGTAAAAGGCCGCCTCAATAGTCCTGAAGATGACAGATCCGAGAGCCAAGCCTGCATTCCACTCTTTCAGGACCGGATACAACGAGATGGCTATGCCGACACTTGTAAAAGCGCTGATGATCCAGAGTAACACTGCTCCGGCCACCTGGTTCGGATGTGCGGAGACCCGGGTGAGGTAATCCGTACCAGTCAGATCAGGTGTGAGCGGCGTAGCCAGGATGGGACCCATTAAGGTCGCAATGATGAAAATCACGCCTGTAATGACCGCAATCTTACGAAATGAAAGTTTAACTTTTGGATCTATTCCGGTAGTCGATTTGTTTGTGTTCATTTTTT
>DATKWP010000004.1:0-3336 GCA_035529535.1 Anaerolineae bacterium
AGGTCTCTGGCCTGGAGCACTCCTTCGACGGAGTTTACCCCGAGCGAAGTCGAGGGGCTCAGGACAAGCGCTTTGACTCAGACACCCGCCTGGCCCGCCACATGGCGTGGGAGGCAGAGCGCATGTCCGGGTTGGACGTGCGGGTGGGGGTGGGGAGCAGCAAGTTTGTGGCCGAACAGGCCGCCCGCGCCGCCCGGCCGGGCAGTGGATGCGCCGTCCCTGGCGGCCAGGAGCGCGCCTTCCTCTCTCCACTGCCCCTCTCGGCCTTGCCCGCCGGCCCTGAGATGCACCGCCGCCTGCACCTCCTGGGCGTGCGCACGCTGGGCGCGCTGGCCGCGCTGCCCCGCCTGGCGGTGGTGCACCAGTTCGGGCCGCACGCCGGGCCAGTACACGACCTGGCCTGCGGCGTGGATCCCCGCCCCGTGCATCCCGCTGCTCCCCCGCTGGTGCTCGAGCGCTCGTGCGCCTTCCCCGACTCCCTGGGCGACCGCGCGTCCCTGCTGGCCCACGCCGGCCGGCTGGCCACCGCGCTGGCGGCCGAGCTCTCCCGCCGTGGCTACCAGGCCGAGGCGCTCCGCTTGCAGTTGGAGGAGGAAAACAGCGAGACGCACGCGACAGGTGCGCCGGTCGAGCCGCCCTCGGCCGATGCCGGCAGGCTCTCCCGCCTGGCCGGTCGCCTGCTGGGGGGGCTGGCTCCCGCCGGGCCGGTGAGCGCCCTCACCCTCACCGCCTACCCCCTGCGCCCCTCCCACCTGGGCGCGACCCAGTTGGTGCTGTTCACCGGCTCCTCGGATTCCCGCCGCTCCCGGCTACAAGAGGCCCTGCGGAGGCTGCGGGAGCGCTTTGGGGAGATGATCGTCGTCGTCGCCTCCCTCCTGGGGCCGCCCCCGCCCCGCCCGATCCAGGTCACCACCGATGCGGGGGGCTTCCCCCGCGCGCTGGTGTGGCCCGACCGCATCCAGGAGGTGGAGGCCGTGTACGAGGCCTGGCGGGAGCGCCGGCTGTGGTGGAGCCGGCCGCTCGAGCGGGATTACTTCCGCCTGGAGACCAGGGATGGCCTGGTGCGGGTCGTCTTCCGTGACGTGAGGTCCGACCGATGGCTGCTGGAACGGCGGCACATCTGACTCCCCGGCCGTCCGTCCCCGGCTACGCCGAACTTCACGCCCATTCTGACCACTCCCTCCTCGACGGCGTCCCTTCCCCGGAAGCGTTGGCGGCGCGGGCGGCGGAACTGGGGCTGGCGGCACTGGCGCTCACCGACCACGACGCACTGTATGGCGCGGTGCGCTTCGTGCTGGCCGCGCGAGAAGCAGGGCTCAAGCCCATCCTGGGGGCGGAGATGACGCTGGAGGACGACACTCATCTGACATTGCTGGTCGAGACGAAGGAAGGGTACGCCAACCTGTGCCGCCTGATCACGTTGGCCCGGCACGGGCAGCCCAAGGGGGTCGCCCGCCTGGCCCGGCGTGACCTGGCCGCTCGCGCGGGCGGGTTGATCGCCCTTTCGGGCTGCCGCCAGGGAGAGATCTCCCGCCTGCTGGCTGCCGGGGAGTTCGAGCGGGCATTGGAAGTCGCCCGCGGCTACGCCCGGCTTTTTGGCCCGGACAACTTCTTCGTCGAGGTCCAGCGCCACTATCGCCAGGGTGACGGGCGGCTGCTGGCCCGCCTGGCGGTCCTGGCCACCCGCGTCGAGTTGGACCTGGTCGCCACCGGCAACAGTCACTATCTCCATCCCCACCAGCGGGAGGTCCACGACGTCCTGGCCTGCATCCGCCACCGCACCACGCTGGAGGACGCTCGCGACCTGCTGCGCCCCAACGCCGAGTATCACCTGCGCTCGCCGCAGGAGATGGCGGCGCTCTTCGCCGACGTGCCCATCGCGCTGGAGAACGGCCTGCGCATCGCTGACCGTTGCGCACCGGCCACCGACTATCTTCCCAATGGACCCCAGGTGCTACCTCGCTTCCCTATTCCGCGGGGCCGCGCCTCCAACTTCTACCTGCGCGAACTGTGCGAGCAAGCGCTGCCCTACCTTTATCCCGGTGCTCCCCCCCGAGACCTCCTGGAGAGGGAACTGGCGGTGATTCGGGAGGCCGGGCTGGCCGACTACTTTCTCGTCGTGTGGGACCTGGTGCGCTTTGCCCGCCAGGCCGGGATTCGCTGCCAGGGGCGGGGCAGCGCCGCCAACTCGTTGGTGGCGTACCTCCTCGGCCTCAGTCCCATTGACCCTATCGCCTGCGACCTGGTCTTCGAGCGCTTCCTCTCCCCGGAGCGATGTGGCCCTCCCGACATTGACGTGGACTTTGCCGCCGACCGGCGGGAGGAAGTGATCCAATACGCCTATCGCCGCTATGGAGAACAGCATGCGGCGATGGCCTGCACGTTGGTCACCTCCCGCGCCCGCTCCGCCGTGCGGGACGTGGCCGGCGTGCTGGGCTTCCCCCCCGCCCTGGTCGAGCGGCTGGCGGGCGCCCTGGACGTGGGGGACGCCGACAGCGTCGAGGAGTCGCGCGGCCTGGTCGAAACGTTCGGCGCAGACCTGGCCGGCCAGCCCTTCCAGCACCTCCTGCGCATCGTCCCGCAACTGGACGGCATCCCGCGCCATCTGGGGATCCACAGCGGCGGCATGGTCGTCTCCGGGCCGCCGCTGCGCGACCTGGTCCCATTAGAGCCGGCGGCCATGGAGGGGCGGGTGGTCACCCAGTGGGACAAGGATGCGCTGGCAGGGGCGGGGATGATCAAGATTGACCTGCTGGGGTTGCGCATGCTCTCGGCCATCGAGGACGCTGTCACCATCGTCGAGGCCCAGACGGGGGAGCGGCCCGACCTCGACCGGCTGCCCCGCGACGACCCGGCCGTCTACGCGATGCTCTGCCGGGGGGAGACGGTGGGCGTCTTCCAGGTGGAGAGCCGCGCGCAGGCCAGCCTGATCCCCCGTTTTCAGCCCCGGACGTTCGCCGACCTGGTGATCGAGATCAGCCTCATCCGCCCCGGTCCGCTCCAGGCCCACATGGTGCACCCCTACCTGCGTCGCCGCGACGGGTTGGAGCCGGTGAGGTATCCCCATCCGCTCCTGGAGCGTGCGCTGGCCGAGACGCTGGGGGTGATCGTCTTCCAGGAGCAGGTGCTGAAGGTGGCGCGGGACCTGGCCGGGTTCACGCCGGGGCGGGCGGAACTCTTGCGGCGGGCGCTTTCGCACAAGCGGGCGGACGAACTCGTGGCCGCGTTTCGCCAGGAATTTCTGGCCGGCGCCGCCGCGCGGGGCGTGGCGCGCCCGGTGGCCGAGCAGGTCTTTAAGCAGTTGCAGGCTTTCGGCGGCTACGCTTTCCCCAAGAG
>DATKWP010000005.1:0-6285 GCA_035529535.1 Anaerolineae bacterium
TAATCCGGCACCCGCACGTCCAGCGACGTCGAGTCCCGCGGGTCGTGGCCGGCGATGGCCCCCAGCAGGATGGCCGCGTCGGTCACGTCCCTGCCCAGCACCCCGATCTGGTCGAGCGAGGAGGCGAAGGCGACCAGCCCGTAGCGGCTGACCAACCCGTAAGTGGGCTTGAGGCCGACGACGCCGCACAACGCGGCCGGCTGGCGCACGCTGCCGCCGGTGTCGGTGCCCAGCGCACCCAGGCATTCAGCGGCCGCCACGGCAGCGGCGCTCCCCCCGCTGCTGCCCCCCGGCACCCGGCTCAGGTCCCACGGGTTGTGCGTGGTGAAGAACGCCGAGTTCTCGGTGGAGGAGCCCATGGCGAACTCGTCGGTGTTCGTCTTGCCCAGGACGACGGCCCCGGCAGCCTTTAGCCGCGCCACGGCGGTGGCATCGTAGGGTGGGACGAAGGTTTCCAGGATACGGGAGCCACAGGTGGTGTGGATGCCCTCCGTGCACAGCACGTCTTTGATGGCCAGCGGGATACCCAGGAGCGGATTGGCGGCGCCAGCGGCGCGGGCCTGGTCAGCCGCGCGGGCCTGGGCCAGTGCCTCCTCCGGCGTCAGCGTCAGGTAGGCCTGGACGTCGTTGTCTGCCGCCAGAATGCGCTCCAGGACCGCCTCGGTCAGTTCGACCGCCGTGAACTCTCCGGCCTCCAGCAGGCCCTGAGCCTCGTGGATGGTCAGTGTGTCTAGATCCACCACGCCTCCCATACGTCGGCGCCCGCCTGCTATTCCAATACCGCCGGCACCCGAAAGCACCCCTCCTCGACGGCGGGGGCATTGGCCAGGATGCTCTCGCGGGGGAAGGGGGGCGCGGGTTCGTCGGCGCGCATCACGTTCGAGAGCGGCAGGACGGTCGCCGTGGGCGGGATGGCTGCGGTGTCCAGTTCCTGCAGCCGCTCAAAATACTCCAGGATGGCGGAAAGCTGCTCTCGGTACAGAGCGCACTCTTCCTCGCTCAGCGCCAACCTGGCCAGGTCGGCGATGTGTTGCACTTGTTCCCGCGTCAGTTCCATCGTCTGTGGCTCCGTGGTTTGATCCATTTTGGTTTCGGCTCGTCCGGGTTAGGATTATAGCACCATCGGGAAATGGGAGCAACATCCACCTCCGAGGGGAGTTGCCTTCCCGAAGGCTTCAGTGACGGGTGTACTCACCCGCGCCGTCCAGCGCGCAAAGCGTTACTTGGGGGGCACCTCTCGCATTCGCGGTGCGCTTTCGAGCCTTCCGGAAGGTTCGCCCCTTTCTGGCAAACGTGCTATAATTACACGCTGCTACTTACAGCGCTTCCATGAGGTAGATGCATTGAATTTGATGAATCTGTTCAGCCCGGATCGGCTCATCACCATGGCGATCCTGTTTCTCACGAGTATGCCCGTCCACGAGTGGGCCCACGCCTGGACGGCCTATCGCCTGGGAGACGATACGGCTGCTCTGCGCGGCCGCCTGACCATCAACCCCCTGGCTCACCTGGACCCCATCGGGACCATCGGTTTGCTGCTGTTTGGCTTCGGTTGGGGCAAGCCGGTCCCTGTGGCCCCCTACCGCTTGCGCGGCAACGTGCGGGCCAGTTGGGCACTGGTGAGTGTGGCGGGGCCGTTTTCTAACCTGGTGCTGGCCATGCTGGCGGCGATCCCGTTTCGGATGGGTTGGTTGAGCCTCTATGCCAGCAGTAATGCGATCATCAGCCTGCAGGGTGTCCTGGTCAATTTCATCGTCATCAACCTGACCCTGACGTGCTTCAACCTGATCCCCATCCCGCCGCTCGATGGTTCGCGCGTGCTGGCCTGGTTGTTGCCACGGGCCTGGGCGAACGTGATGGACCGCCTGGAGGTTTTCGGAGGAGCAGGGCTGATGCTGGTCCTGTACCTCCTGTCCAGGCTCGGCGCACTCAGCCTGTTTATGGGCCCGGTCATGGGTTTCATGCTCCGTGCGCTGTTGGTGTACTGAGCACGGGATGATCGAGACGGCTCGTTACCGGGTGGGGCAGTTTTTCCGGGCCTTGGCCGCGCGGGTGCCAGAGGAGCAAGTGGAGCAGGCCCTACGCATCCTGACGCCGGAGGCGCGCAGCCTCTTCCGCCGCCAGCCCAGGCCGGACCAGCGCCACTCCCTGGCTGTGTACACCACCCTCCGCCGGGCAGGCTACACGGATGCTCATCTTCTGGCCGCCGCCCTGCTGCACGACGTGGGCAAGGCTGCCGCTCACTTGCCGGCCTGGCAGCGGGCGATCATCGTCCTGTTGGAGCGCTTGGCTCCGCGCCTGCTGGCTTACCTGAGCCAGGGGCAGCCGCGGGGCTGGCGCCGTCCCTACGTCATGCACGCCAACCACTCGCAGGTAGGGGCGCGGCAGGCCCAGGATGCCGGCTGCTCGCCTCTTACGGTTGCCCTCGTCCGGCGCCACCAGGAGCGGCTGGCGAGCGGTCCGGCCTTCACAGCCGAGGAGCATGGGTGGCTGGCCGCCCTCCAGGCGGCCGACAATCTGAACTAGCACCTTCCCGCAGGTTGCGCCGGATGTACTCATCCGCCCGGATGTACTCATCCGCCTCCTGCAGGAGGGTGAGTACAGCGATACGGGAGGAAAACGTCAGCATGAATTTTAAGCAAGTTGCGATCATCGGCGCTGATTGTATCAGCGTCTCCATGGCCCTGGGGCTGAAAGCGCAGAGCGAGCCGCCCCGCATCGTCGGCTACGACGCCGACCTGGCCACTGCCAACCTCGCCCTCAGCAAGAAGGCCTTTGACCAGGTGGAGCGCAGGCTGGACCGGGTGTGCCGGAACGCCGACCTGATCGTCGTCGCCGTGCCGCTCGCGGCCACCGCTGACACGTTCGCGGCGATTGCCCCATCCCTCGAAGCGGGCTGCCTGGTCACCGACACGGCCCACCTGAAGGCCCCGGTGATGCGCTGGGCTGCGGAACGGTTGCCGAGGAACGTCTTCTTCGTCGGCGGGCACCCTGTCCTCAATCCGGCCCTCGTTGGCTCCAGGCCCCTGAAGGAGGTCGAGGACGCCAGCAGCAGCCTGCTCAGAGGGGCTCTCTACTGCCTCACTATGCCGGCCGAGGCTCCCAGCGCGGTGATTGATGCGTGCACCGGGTTGGTCCGGATGCTGGAGGCGACCCCCTTCTTCATTGACGTCACCGAGCACGACGGCTTGCAGGCTGGCGTCGAGGAACTGGCCGACTTGACGGCCGTTGCCTTGCTGCGGGCTACGGTGGACACCCCCGGCTGGCAGGAGATGCGCAAGTTTGCCGGGTCTCGCTTCGCTGCTGCCACCGCTGCCGCCGCCGACGCCGGCCAGCGCCACTTTTCCGTCTTTCTCAACCGTGAGCACCTCCTGCGCCGCCTCAACTCTCTCTTGAGCGAATTGGTGCACTTGCGCGACCTGCTGGCCGACGACGATGCGGAGGCGTTGGAGAAGGATTTCGTAACTACCGCCGAGGGACGGGCACGCTGGCTCGGAGAGCAGGAACAAGGCATGTGGCGCAAGGAACGCACCGTCAGCACGGACCAGGTGCCCGGCGCAAGCGAACACATGGGGCGGATGTTCTTTGGGGAGTACATGACGAGACGGGTGAAGGGCGAGGCGGAGCGCTCCCGCAAAAAGTAGCGGTGCCAGATTGGCGCCGCCTCCACACCCCTTGCCAGGCCAGCCGCATTGACTGAGACGTACCGTATCTTGATGATCGCCCCCACCTCCTTCTTCTCCGACTATGGTGGCCACATACGGATCCTGGAGGAGGCGCGGGTGCTGCAGAAACTGGGCCACCAGGTGACCATCGTCACCTATTACCTGGGACGGGACCTGCCCGACCTGGAAATCATCCGCACCCGGCCCATGCCCTGGCGGCCTGACTACGAGGTCGGCTCCTCCCCACACAAGATCGCCTTCGACGTGTTCCTCGGCTGGGTAGGGCTTAAGACCATCGTGCGCCGCCGCTTCGACATCGTCCACGGCCACACCCACGAGGGCGCCTTTCTGGGCTACTTCCTGAGCCGTCTGCTGGGTGCGCCGCTCCTGCTCGACTTCCAGGGCAGCATGACGAGTGAGATGGTGGACCATCACTTTCTCAATCCGCAGGGGCCGTGGTATCGCTGGGCGCACCTGTTGGAATTGCGCATTGACCAGATGGCCGATGTCATCGTCACCAGTAGCCAACATGGCGCTCTTTTGCTGGAGCGTGACTTTAACTGCAGTGTCCGCCGCGTCCAGCCGCTGCCGGATTGCGTGAATCCAGATTTCTTCCGGCCTGGTGTGCTCGACGCGCATGGCGTCGCGGCCTGCAAGGCAGCGCTGGGCATCCCGGCTGATCGTCCTGTGGTCGCCTACCTGGGTCTCTTGACGGATTACCAGGGCCTGCCGTACCTGCTGCAGGCGGCGCAGATTCTCCAGCAGCGTGGGGTGGATGCCCATTTCCTGATCATGGGCTTCCCGAATGTCTCCCGTTACCGGCAGATGGCTGCCGACTTGGGGATTGCTGGCCGGGTCACCTTCACCGGCAAGGTGCCCTATGAAGAAACACCTGCCCACCTGGCGCTGGGCGACGTCGCCGTGGCCCCCAAACTTTCCGCCACCGAGGGCTGTGGCAAAATCCTGAACTACATGGCGATGGCCCTGCCCACCGTCTCGTTCGACACCCCCGTAAGCCGGGAGTACCTGGGCTCCCTGGGGGTGTACGCCGGGCGAACCGGCAGCCCGCTGGCGCTGGCCGATGAGATCGCCGGCCTGCTGAACGACCCACAGCGACGGACTGAACTGGGGCGCAAACTGCGGGAGCGCGCTATCCGCCACTTTTCCTGGGAGCGCGCCGGGCGTCGCCTGCTGAACGTCTATCGCACCGCCATGACCTTGCACCATTGACGGAGGCCGTATGAAAATCTTGCGCCACCTGCGCGAACTTTGGCAGTACCGCGAGTTGACCTACAACCTGGTCGTGCGTAACCTCAAAGTGCGCTACAAGAGTTCCGTCCTGGGCATCGCCTGGTCCTGGCTCAACCCATTGTTGATGATGATCGTCTACACCGTCTTCTTCACCGTCTTTTTGCGCAATGCCGACATCCCCCACTACCCTGTCTTTCTCCTGTGTGGGCTGCTGCCCTGGAACTTTTTCACCGATGCGGTCTTGCAGGCTACCGGCAGCATCGTGAACAACGCCTACCTGGTCAAGAAGGTCTACTTTCCCCGCGAAGCGCTGCCGCTCTCGATCGTGCTATCCAGCCTGGTCAACTTTCTCGTCGCGCTGCCTGTATTCTTCATCCTGGCGTTCATCTCCGGCGCATCGCTGACCCCCTGGGTACTGCTCTTGCCGGTCACCATCCTGATCCAGTTGGCCTTTACCATCGGCTTGACGCTCATCTTGTGCACGCTGAACGTATTCTATCGGGACACCCAGTTCATCCTGAGTGTGGCCATAGTGGCCTGGTTCTTCCTCACGCCGGTGTTCTACCCGATCCAGACCGTCCCGCAGCAGGCCACTATACTGGGCATCTCGTTCAACGCCCGGCTATGGTTGTATCGCTTGAACCCGATGGCCTCCATCATCGCCTCTTACCGTGACCTGCTGTACTGGGGCGCGCCGACCGGCCTGGACTTTCTGCTGCGCACCGCCGTGACTGCCTTGATCCTGCTCGTCGTCGGTTACCTGGTGTTCCTGCGCTACAGTTCCCGTTTCGGCGAGGAGGTCTAGAATGGCGATTTGCTATCCGTTTATCCGTTTTCTCATCCGGTGGTTGGGTGATTGAGCCTGGATGAAAGCCCCCCTGTTTGGTGACGTGATCGTTTTTTCGCGGGTCGAGGCCTCGGCCCCGGGCGCAGTCGCGCAGGCCTTTACCTACCACGTGCCGGATGAACTGCGCGGTGTGCTCGCGGCAGGCTCGCTCGTCGTCGTACCGTTCGGCCCCCGGCGGCTCTACGGCGTCGTCGTCGCTCTCAGCGACACTTCCCCCGTCCCCGAGACCCGTCCCATCGAGTCGTTGGTGGATCCCGATCCCGTCCTGACGCCTGCCCAACTCGAACTCGCGCGCTGGATGAGCCGCGAGTACCTGGCGCCACTGCACGAGTGCCTGGCACTGATGCTCCCGCCAGGCGTAGCCGGCCACGCCGACGTACAACTCGAGCTGAGCAGGAAGGTCGAATCTCAGGACGTGCGAACAAAGGCCCAGGAGCACCTGGTCACGGTATTGGATGCCAGGGGACCGTTGCGTGGGCGGCAACTGGATCGCCTGCTGCCCCGCCAGGAATGGCGCCACGC
>DATKWP010000006.1:0-13159 GCA_035529535.1 Anaerolineae bacterium
TCCAGGTGGATCGCCATCGCACCGATGCCGATGTGGGCACCCACGTTGGTCGCCGTGGAGGTGCAGACGCGCCCCAATTCTTCCATCAAGATGCAATAGCCGGCCTCGCCGGCTCCCATGCCGCCATACTCCTGTGGAAAGCAGATGCCTAGGAGACCGATCTGGCCGAGTTTGTGCAAGACATCGTGCGGCACCTTGTGCTCCCGGTCAATCTCCGCCGCTATAGGAGCCACCTCGGTCTCGGCGAACTCCCGGATCATGCGGCGTAGGGCAACGTGTTCTGGAGAAAACGTAAAGTCCATCTCTGCTCACCTCCTCACGGCGTGATCTCGACGTTCCACTCTGCGAAAATCCGCTGAGCGACTAGAACGTGGTGCAGTTCCGTCGGTCCGCCGATGATGCCCAACGCACGTGCGTCCCGGTACTTGCGCGCCATCGGATAATCTTCCATGTAGCCATAGCCACCCATCACCTGCAACATGCGATTGGTCACACTGCGGGCGACGCGGGCACCAAAGTTCTTGACCACCGATGCGTCTAAGGAGAAGTCCCCGCCCTGATCCACCAACCACGCCGCGTGGTAGACCAGGTAGCGCAGTGCTTCGACCTCCACGTGGGCCTCGGCCACGTACGATTGAATGGCCTGCTTCTGGGCGATCGGGACACCGAACTGGACGCGCTCGGTGGCAAACTGCGCTGCTACGTCCACGGCCGCCCCGGCTACCCCCAGTCCGGCCGCCGCCAGGGCAACCGCCATGCGATCCTGCGCTCGCTGCGCTATTGCCCACCCCTTGCCAGGCTCGCCCAGCCGGTTGGCAACCGGCACCCGGCACCCTTCCAGGTAGATCGTGTTGAAAGTCACGCTGCGTAGGCCCAGCGTCGGTTCCCGGTAGCCCACGCTCAGCCCAGGGGTGTCCTGGGGGACCAGGAAGGCCTCGACCCCCGCCGGCCCTTGGGCAAACACCAGGAAAAGGCCGGCGATCCCACCGTTCGCGACCCAGGTCTTGACCCCCTCCAGGACCACCTCGTCGCCGTCCGGCGTGGCCCGGGCCTGGAGGGCCGCCGCATCGCTTCCGGCATCCGGCTCGGTGAGGGCAAACGCGCCGATCATCTCGCCGGCCGCCAGCGGCGGCAGCCACTCCTCCTTCTGGGCGTCGGTACCGGTTTCCAGGATACTCATTGCCACCAGGCTCACGTGCGTCGCCAGCGTTACAGCAACGGACATGCAGTCGTGGGCCAGGGTCTCGATCAGCAGGGCATAACTTACGTAATCCAGCGCCGCGCCGACATAGTCCTCCGGTAGCGTCGCCCCCAGGAAGCCCTGGCTGGCTGCTTTACGCAGTATGTCCAGAGGTGGCTTCTCCTGGTGGTCAATCTCCTCGGCTTTGGGCGCGACTTCCTTGGCGGAAAAGTCCCGGAACATGGACCGGAACATCTCCTGTTCTTCGCTAAAGGTAAAGTCCATTGGCCCCCTCCACCGGTGTACTCACCGGCCATCCGGTGTACTCACCGGCCATCATCAGGGTGCTCCAGCCCCGCAACTATATCCCGGTGTACTCACCGGCGGATGATACGAACCAACGGGGCTGGAGCACCCACAGGCGGTTCTGATCCCAGCGATGTGCTACGATGTGGCGACGGGGCGCCGGCGACGATGGGCGTCGCCTACGATGAGCGACGATGCGGCTGCGATGTCGCGACGATGGGCGTCGGCTACAATGTGGCGACGATGGACAGCGACGTCGGGTTCAGTGTTGGCTACGATGGTGCTGCGATGGTGGCTCCGTTGCGAGTATGGGATCAGAACACGTTCCTGCCAAACCAGATTACTTGTCCTTGAACTGTGGCTGCCGCTTCTCGAGGAAGGCACCCACACCCTCGCGGATGTCCTCCGTATTCGCCAGGCCCACGAACTGCTCTGCCTCAACCTTGAGCCCTTGCTCGATGGGCAACTGCAACCCCTCGTCAATGGCCCGCAGGGCGGCAGCGATGGGGAACTTGGACTTGCTGACGATCTTGCGAGCCAGGTCCCGCGCTTCCTTGAGTACCGCACCAGCCGGCACCACTTTGTTCACCAGGTTCAAACGGTATGCATCCTGAGCGGTGATCATGTCGGCGGTGAGGATCATCTCGATGGCCTTGCCCTTACCCACGTTGCGAGACAGCCGCTGCGTGCCACCCCAGCCAGGGATGATGCCCAGGTTGATCTCCGGCTGGCCCAGGCGGGCGCGGTCGGAGCAGATGCGCACGTGGCAGGCCATCGCCAGTTCCAGCCCACCACCCAGGCAGAAGCCGTTGATCGCAGCGATGATCGGCTTGGGGGCCCGCTCAATCTTGAGGAAGAGTCCCTGCCCCCGCTCGATGAACTCACGGGCGGCCGCGAACCCCCCTGCGGGCTTCTCCAGCAATCCCTTGATCTCCGGGATGTCAGCCCCCGCGACGAAGGCGTTGGTCCCCCCACCGGTGATGACGATGGCCTTGACCTCGTCATCGGCCAGCAACTGGTCAATGGCCTGGTCCAGTTCCGTCACCACCTGCCTGTTGAAAGAGTTGACCGGCGGATGGTCAATCGTGAGCACCGCGATCCGGTCCGCGACTTCAGTTCGGATGTACTGCCACTCTCCCATTGTTCACTCCTTTCACGCATACTCATGAAAGCCCTTGCCCGCCTTCACCCCCAGGTGCCCAGCGCGGACGCGCAGTGTGAGCGGCCGGGAAGGATGGAAACGCGGCCCGAGTTCCTTCTCCAACACCTCGAGCGCCTGTACGACCGCGTCCAGGCCGATCTTGTCGGCGATGGCCAGTGGGCCGATGCGCTCGCCACCATAGGTCATCCCCGTACCGGCGATCATGGACATGTCAATGTCCGTCACGCTGGCGATGTGCTCCTGGACGCAGAGGGCGGCCTCGTTGATCAGGGGGTACATGAGACGCTCGACGCTGAACTTGGTCCCGCTGGGCACCGCACCTGACTTTTGGAGATCCTTGATCATCCCGTTGACCGCCTCCGACTCGCCGCCGGGGTGATCGTAGAAGCCGGCGCCGCTTTTCTCGCCGAGCCGTCCGGCCGCCACCAGTTTCTCGAACAACGGGGCGGGGCTCATCCGCTCGCCGTACTCGGAGTAGAGGTACTCCCCAACGTGGGCGCAGACATCGAGGCCCAGCATGTCCATCAGCGTGAAGGGACCCATCGGCATCCCCCACGCCACCACCGCCTGGTCAATCTCCGCCCCCGTGGCTGCCCCCTCCCCCAACGCCTTCGTCGCCTCGTTGAGGTAGGGCATGAGCAGCCGGTTGACCAGGAAGCCGGGGCACTCCTGGACCACGACGGGCAGTTTGCGCAGCCCCTCGGAGAACATGACCACGTCGTCCACTGTCTCCTGGCTGGTGTCCAGCCCAGGGATGACCTCGACCAGCTTCATCACACTGGCCGGGTTGAAAAAGTGCATGCCCACCACCTTGTGAGGTCGCTTGGTCGCAGCCCCCATCTCGGAGATGGAGAGGGCAGAGGTGTTGCTGGCGATGATCGTCTGCTCTGGGCAGACCTGGTCCAATTCCTGGAACACTTTCCGCTTGATCGCCATCTTCTCCGGCACGGCCTCGATGACGATGTCCACGTCCCCAAAATCATCGTAGGTGAGCGTCGGCGTGATCAGGCTCAGTTTAGAGTCCATCTCCCCAGCGCTCATCTTGCCCTTTTCCACGCGGCGCTGGTAGATCTCCCGGGCCCTCTGGAGCCCCTTGTCCAGCATCCCCTGGTCAACGTCCTTGAGCACCACCGGCAGGCCGGAGAACGTGACGACCTGGGCGATCTCGCCGCCCATCGTCCCTGCGCCGACTACGGCAGCTTTGAAAATGTACATCTGATTCCCTCCTCTCTTACTCCACTGGGATCCGTTCCACGATCAGGCAGCCGCCCTGGCCACCGCCGACGCACATCGTGTCCATCCCGTAGCGTGCCTTGCGCCGCTGCAGTTCGTTGGTCAGCGTGGCGACCAGTTTAGCGGCCGTGCAACCGACGGGATGGCCCAGGGCAATCGCACCACCGTTGACGTTGACCTTGTTCCAGTCCCAGTTGAACCCCTGAGCCTGCATCTCCTTGGCCACGGACAGGCACTGAGCAGCGAAAGCCTCGTTCAACTCGATCAGGTCAATGTCGTCGAAGGAGAGGCCCGCCTTCTTGAGCGCCTTGGGCATGGCGTAGGCCGGACCGATACCCATGTAGGCTGGATCCACCCCCGCATAGGCATAGCCGGCGATACGGGCGGTAGGCTTGAGGCCCAGGGCCTGCGCCTTCTCAGCCGTGCAGACGATCATGGCGGCCGCCCCGTCGGAGATCGGGCAGGCGTTGGCCGGTGTGACCGTGCCGTCCTTCTTGAAGACGGTCGGATAGAGGGCTGCCTTCTGCACCGTCAGGCCGGGGTTGATCGTCTCGTCCTGGGTGATCTTTTCGCGCGCCACCTCCTGCCCGGCCACCTTCTTGACGATCTCGACGGGGACGATCTCGTCCCCAAACTTCCCCATGCGCTGCGCCATAAAGGCCTTCTTGTGGGATTGAACGGCGTATGTGTCCTGCTCCTCGCGGGTGAGGTTGTACTTCTCGGCCAGGTTCTCGGCCGTGCGGCCCATGATCTGCCCGCAGATAGGATCGGTCAGCCCCTCCCACAGGCCGTCAGTCAACTCCCCGTGGCGGAGTTTGTATCCCCAACGGGCCCCCTTGAGGATGTAGGGGATATTACTCATGCTCTCGGCGCCGCCGCAGAGGTAGACCTCCCCATCCCCCGCCTGGATGGCCTGGTAGGCCGACGTAATGGCCTGTATGCCAGAGGCACAGTTACGCTGGACTGTGTAGCCTGGCACGTGGATGGGTACCCCCGCCATCAGCGCCGCCACCCGACCGATGTTGGCTGCGTCGGAGGGCTGGCCGATGTTGCCCAGGATCGTTTCGTCGAGCACTGCCGGGTCCAGCCCCGTCCGCTCGAACACGGCCCGAAACACGATCTCGGCCAGGTCCTGGGCCCGCTGACTGCGCAGCGCACCGCCGTGGGCTCCCACCGGCGTGCGCACCGGACTGACAATGACTACTTCCTTCACTCGCACACCTCCTTTTTCTTTGATCAGCACGACACCTGTAAGCCCCGGATCACGGTCTCCAGGGCCGACTGATAAAGCGCTTCGCGCCCTACTCCCAATATCTCCCGCCGCAGCGGATGTTCCATCAACTCCAGCGCACCGTTCAACGTGGCCCACAGCGTGGCGGCAGCCTGCCGGGCGTCGCGGCAATCGAACGTGCGATCCTCGATCCCCTGCTCCAGCGCACGAACTACCAGGCTTAGCCCCTCCATACTGGCTTCCAAGACATCCTGATAGACCAGCGAGGGAATCGCCTCCCGAAACCACCCCCGATCCATCGCCATCAGGAAGCGGAAGTAGAAAGGCTCCCGCTGGAAGAACCGCAGATAGGCCCACCCCAGCCGCTGCAGCCGCTGGTCGGCTTGCATGGACTCATCCGCCGCATAGGCTCGTTCCAGCTCCTCGACCAGTTCGTCCAGTCCCTCCAAAAGCAAATGAGCAAGGACGGTCTCCTTGCTCTCAAAATACAGGTATACGGTACCCTTGCTGACCTCCGCACGCGCGGCCACGCTGTCCACAGTGGCACGCTGGAAGCCGTACTCGAGGAACACCTCGCGGGCCGCTCGGAGGATAGACTGCCGCCGCTCTTCCTTTTCCCGCTCACGACGCGCTCTGGTCGTCACATGGACACCCCGTATGCTTCAGCGGGCACAGTCGGAGACCGGCCCGAGCGGAGGACACCCCGTATACTAACTGGCAGTCATTAACTGACCAGTGGTCATTATATACCGAAAAGCGCGCCCTGTCAATAGCCTGGCGAGAATTTTAAGGTATGCTTTTGCCTTAGCAAGCAAGATGCGGTATAATGAGTCCAATCTACTAGCGAGGTCAAGATGGCTGATTACCCTTCCAACCGGATGTACTCATCCGCAACAACAGTACCGGGCCAGGATAGCGTCGCTGCGCTTCGCGACGGATTGACCAACCTCACCCGCATGGTCGCCCGGCACCGTGGGACCGATGCGCTGTTGGCGGAATTCTCTCAGCACGTGCTGGCTCTTCAGGACCTGCTGGCGAACCTCGAACAGAAACTGGCAACCCAGGCAGGCGAGCGGGACGAACTGGATGCCCTGTACGGCATCTGTCAGGCCATTGGGTCCTCCCTGAACCTGACGGAAGTCCTGAATGAGGTCATGGACCAGATCATCCGCTTGACGGGGGCTGAACGTTCCTTCCTGATGCTCATAGACCCGGCCACGGGTGAACTGGAGTTCCGGGCCGCCCGCAATATGGACCGCGAGACCATCGCGTCGTTCTCGTTTGAGATCAGCCGAAGCATCGTCAAGCAGGTGGCTGCCACCGGCCAGCCCGTCGTCACGACCAACGCCCAAATGGATCCACGCTTCAAGGCGCAGGAAAGCGTCATCGGCTATAACCTGCGCTCGATCCTGTGCGTGCCGCTCAGGGTACGCGGGCGTATCACCGGTGTGATTTACGCCGACAACCGCATTCTCACCGGCCTCTTCACCGACCGGGACCGCGACGTACTCACCGTCCTGGCGGGTCAAGCAGCCGTGGCAATCGAGAACGCTCTGCTGTTCCAAAGCGTTGCCAACGCCAAGGCGCTGATGGACAACGTCTTCGCCTCCATTACCAGCGGCGTGATCACCACCGACACTGAGGAGCAGATCACGCTCTTCAACCGGGCTGCCGAGCGCGTTCTACGTGTACCCTCAACGGCCATCGTCGGCTCGCGTCTGTCCGATACATTGCCAGCGCTGGCGGAGGCACTGGCGCCAATGGTTGATCAGGTCAAGCGATACGGAGAGCCGGTGGTGGAGTTCGAGAATGAGATATTCCTCCCTGGCTCTGGCCAGGTGCACCTGCGCACCAGCCTCTCTCCCCTCAAGAACACCAACGAAGAGACGCAAGGCACCGCCATCGTGATAGACGACCTCACGGAACAGCGCCGGCTGGAATCGCGCTACCAGTTGTTTCAACGCTACCTCCCGCCGGCCGTCATCGAGCGATTGCCGAACGATCCTCACGAACTGAGACTGGGCGGACAGCGCCAGGAGATCACCAGCCTGTTCGCGGACATCCGTGGCTTCACCAACTTTAGCCGGCAACACGATCCTGAGACGCTGGTAGAGGTGCTCAACAAGTACCTGGCGGTCGGTGCGCAGGCGGTCCTGGATGAGGAAGGGACGCTCGACAAGATCATGGGGGATTGCATCGTCGCCTTCTTCAATGCGCCACTCACCCAATCCGATCACGTCCTGCGTGCCGTGCGGGCCGCGCTGAAAATTCGGGAAGGAATCGCCAGGCTTCACGAGGACGTGCCCGCGTCCTACCGGCTCAACTACGGGGTGGGCATCAACGTCGGCGATGCTGTGGTGGGCAACGTCGGCACTGCGCAGCAGATGAACTATACGGCCATCGGCTCAGGCGTCAACCTGGCCAGCCGGCTGCAAGAGGCCGCCGCACCCGGCCAGATCCTGCTGCCCCAGGCCGCATACCAGCGCGTACAAAAGTACGTCGAGGCCCGGCTGCTCTCGCCCATCACGGTAGCCGGCTTCAGCGAGCCGATCGTGGTGTACGAACTATTGGAGTGGCGCTCCTGACGACGTCGCGGTGGCACGGTCGGGAGACCGGCCAGAGCGGTGAGGGAACGTGACGCTCCTGACGACGTCGGTGATTACACATTTATACGCCCTGGTCGCCCTCTGGCTGGCGATCTACGGGTTGAACTCTTTCATCCTGGCCTTGCTCTATCTGCGCTACCGGCATGCGCAAGTGCCCATCCTACCCGTAGATTGGTCCGCCCTGCCGGCCGTTACGGTGCAGGTACCCGTGTACAACGAGCGCCACGTGATTGAGCGCGTGATAGATGCCGTCGCCGTGCTCGACTATCCCCGCGATCGCCTGCACATCCAGATTCTGGACGATTCGACCGACGAGACGACGCAACTGGCCCAGACGAGGGCCGCCATGTACCGCGAGCAGGGAGTGGACGTCGTGGTGCTGCGGCGGCCCCACCGCGAAGGCTTCAAGGCTGGGGCACTGGCCGCCGGCCTATGCCAGGCTCGTGGCGAGTACGTTGCCATTTTCGACGCTGATTTCCGCCCTCACCCCGACTTCCTGCTCCAGACGATGCCGCACTTCCTGGCGCACCCGCGCCTGGGTTTGATCCAGACGCGCTGGTCCTGCCTCAACGCCGATTACTCCCTCTTCACCCGGGCCCAGGTGTTGGCGCTCGATGGCCACTTTATCGTCGAGCAGACGGGACGGCAGCGAGCGGGGTTGCTGGTCGGTTTTAACGGCGCATCGGGCGTGTGGCGCCGGCGCTGCATCCAAGAGTCCGGCGGATGGCAATCCGATACCCTGTGCGAGGACCTGGACCTGAGTTATCGTGCCCAGTTGGCCGGTTGGGAATGCCTCTACCTGCCGGAGGTGGACGCACCGGCCGAGGTACCGCCCCAGATCGCAGCGTTCAAGCAACAGCAGGCCCGCTGGGCACAGGGGTCGGTGCAGACCTTGCGCAAACTGGGGGGCAGCATCCTGCGCAGCCGGCGTCTGAGATGGGGACAGAAGGGAATGGCCCTGGTATATTTGACCAGTTACCTGGCTCACGTGTTGATGATCGTGCTCCTGCTGATCTCACTTCCCCTGCTGTGGGTCCCCACTTCTGCTTCGCTCCCCCTGGGGTGGTTGGGACTGATGTGCCTGGGACCACCGTTGGTCTATGCCATCTCTCAGCGCAGATTGTACTCCAACTGGCTGTGGCGGCTGCGGGCCTTGCCACTGTTGGTGTTGGTCGGGGTTGGCATCGCGTGGGGTAGCATGCAGGCTGTGTGGCGCGGCCTGACCCGCTGGGGTGGCACGTTCGCCCGCACGCCCAAGTTCCGGCTCGAGGGGAAAGCCGGCCATTGGACCAACAGCGGCTACCGGCTGCGGGCCAACGACTCTATCGCCGGTGAACTGGCACTGGCACTGTATGCCATAACCACAGCGGCCGTGGCTCTGGCCCACGGCCGCTACGAAGTAATCCCGTTCATGTTGCTGTACGCGGCTGCGTTTGGGACAGTGGCAGGCTTAGACCTGGCCCAGGCCAGAGCACCCCACCGGCCGCCCTCACCGCCACCACGAGACTAGTCGCCGCCTGTGATCCGCCGCCCCTCCTGGAACGCCTGATGATTCTTCTCGACGTGTCTGGGCGGGACGCGCCGCTCGATGACAGTCAGCCACGCATCCACTGGGACGTCCAGCCGCGTCGAGAGCACACCCAGGAGAACCGTGTTCGCCAGCCGGGGATTGCCCAGCCGCTCGGCGGTGGCCAGCCCCTCGACCACGAGCACGTCGTCGGTGCGGGCGCGCACGGCAGCCAGAATGTCCTCATCAGACGGATACACCGCGTCTCCCACCGTCACCGACATCGGCAGGATACGCTGGTGGTTGATGAGCACAGCCCCTCCAGGCCGCGCCCACTCGATCCAACGCGCTGCCTCCAACAACTCGGTGGCGATCAGATAGTCCACGGTGCCTTTCTCGGCCAGTGGAGCGGCCACCTCCTCGCCCCAGCGAACGTGGCTTTCGACGCCGCCGCCGCGTTGAGAGAAACCGTGCACCTCGGATTTCTTGGCGTCGTACCCGGCCTCCAACCCCACCTCGGCGACGATGTCCGAGGCGGTCAGGACTCCTTGCCCGCCGACGCCGACAAACAGAAAATTGGTAGTCTTTTTATTCATCCGTTATGTTAGATCAGGTTATTCTGAAGCAGAAGCTCTTCAACCTCCCATAAACAGCGGGGCCAGGGTCATCTCTGGTACATGGCTTTGCGCGGACAAACCTGTAAGCAGACCGTGCAACCGGTACACAGCAGTGGGTCAATCAGTGCCTTGGGGCGCTTGGTCTTAGCACCCACCTCGTCCGACTTGAGGATGGCCGGGCAGCCGACGCGGAAGCAGAAGCCGCAGCCATTGCAGACCTGAGGGTCCGCCACTACGACGGGACGGCGCCGGAAGTGGGGGGTGAAGACGCAGGCTCCATTGACGACGATCACCGTGGGCTGGCCCTCGACCGCAATCGCCTCCTTGAGGGCCCGTTCGATCCCCTTGACGTCCAGCGCATCCACCACCCACAGATGCTCGACCCCCATCGCTCGCACGATGGATTCGATGTCAATCGCCTGGGTCGTCTCCCCCTGCAACGTGACGCCGGTGGCAGGATTGTCCTGCCCGCCGGTCATCGCCGTCGTACCGTTGTCCAGGATCATCGTGCAAACGACGCCCCGGTTGTAGATGGTGTTGGCCAGTTCGGGCAAGCCCGCATGGAAGAACGTGGAATCGCCGATGGTGGCGACGATCTTTTCGGGGCAACCGGCCTGCCTGGCCCCGTGGGCCATGCCGATGCTCGCCCCCATCGAGATCAGCATATCCATCTCGTCGAAAGGGGGCAGGACGCCGATGGCGTAGCAACCGATGTCGCCCGCCACCAGCAGTTTCAGTTTTCGCAGATTAAAGTAGACGGAACGGTGAGGGCAGCCGGGGCACAGGGCAGGAGGACGGGGAGGGATCACGATGCTGGAGGTTGGAGGTTGGAGATTGGAGATTGGGTGCTGGATGGGTAACCTGGCTTGGGTAGCTCCCTGGCGAACCAGCGCCGGCGATAGTTCGCCGGTGGCGGGGAAAAACTCTTTGCCGATGACCTCAAGCCCCAGGGTACGCACGTACTCCTCGATGAAGGGGTCCAGTTCTTCGACGACGACCAGCGTCTCGACCTGGCTGGCAAAGTCGCGGATCAACCCTGCCGGCAGCGGGTAGGTCATCCCCAGTTTGAGGAACGAAAAACCAGTAAAGACCTCGCGGGCATACTGGTAGGCCACGCCGTTGCTGATGACGCCGATGCGCCTATCTCCCCAGGCAGGCCGGTTGAGCGAGCAGTTCTCGGCATATTCGCCCAGGGCCCGCAGGCGCGCCTCCACCTCCGGGTGACGCAGCCGCGCATAGGCAGGAATCATCACGTACTTGCGTGGCTTCCGCTCGAAGGGGGGCAGCGGGCTTGACTCTCGTACTTCGGCGGGCATCCTCACTTCCACCGCTCCCTTGGAGTGTGAGATGCGTGTGGTAGGACGCAGCATCACCGGCGTATCGAACTGCTCACTCAGTTCGAAGGCGAAGCGGGTGAAATCTTTCGCCTCCTGGCTGTCGGCCGGCTCCAGGCAGGGGAACTTGCCAAAGCGCGCATAGTGGCGGTTGTCCTGCTCGTTCTGGGAACTGAAGGCGCCGGGGTCGTCAGCGCTGACCAGCACCAGCCCCGCCCCCACACCCGTGTAGGAGAGGGTCATCAGGCTGTCGGAAGCCACGTTCACCCCGACGTGCTTCATCACCGCCAGCGCCCGCGCCCCGGCGAAGGAGGCCCCGACGGCGGCATCCAGTGCCACTTTCTCGTTGGCGGCCCATTCCGCCCTCACGCCGGCATACTGAGCCAGCGCGGGCAGGATTTCCGTGCTGGGGGTGCCCGGGTAGGCAGCCGCGTACCGGACGCCAGCCTCCCATGCCCCCAGCGCGATGGCCTCGTTACCCGAGAGCAGGCGTCTCACAGCAGATGGTTTGGTTGACTTCATACCGGTGTACTCACCGACGCCGGTGTAACCGGTGTAACCACCGGCCCCACCGGCCTCACCGACGATCTCTCAGCGACCCCGCAGGCGAATGCGCGCCTCGCGGCAACGCGGACACTCGATGCCCACGTATTGCGTACCACAAGTGCGGCACTCCTTGGGAGGTAGAGGGCGGTCATCCTCCAGCGAGGCGACGATCACGACGATTTCCTGGCCATCGTACCCGGCCAACCACTCACTCAACTCTGCACCACCCACGACCCAATGGCCATCTTCGCCACTGCGGCGCAGGCGTCCTTCGACCACGCCTGAGCCCAGTTCATAGGCGGCTGAGACTAATTCACGAATACTGGCCTTACGGTACGCTGGCATACATTGCTCCCTCGTGACGAGGGATTATAACCGGTCTAACAGGTTCTGGCAAGCACTCGGTCGTGAAAACGTATTCCGTGCTGCGTGTTCCGTGGTGCGTGAGCAACTTGTGGCACACGCACCACGTTTCACGTTTCACGTTTCACGTCTCACGTCATCCGCCTCACGCTGCACGTCCCTCCGCAGCACGCGAAAGTGGTCAAAGTCGTGGGCCACGACCGTGTCGGGGAAAATCGGCTGCGCCTCTTCGAGAATCTCCGCCTCGCGATAGCGGCGTGAGACGTGAGTCAACACCAACCGGTGCACTTCTGCCTCCTGTGCCAAACGGGCCGCCTGCGCCGCCGTGAGATGGGCGAAGCGATGGGCCATGTCCGCCTCACGCCGCAGGTACGTTGCCTCGATGACCAGCATATCCGCGCCGCGCACAGCCTCCACCAGGCCCTCGGTCCGGCCCACGTCGCCAACGTGGGCCAGGCACGCGCCCGGCCGTGGTGGACCGAGTACGTCGTCCGGGTGAATCACGCGGCCGTCGGCCAACTTCACGGGCTCTCCGGCTACCAACTGCCTCCGTTCCGGCCCCCATGGCACTCCCAACGCCTCCGCCCGCTCGTTGAGGAACGGGCGATGCGGCCTCTCGCGGAACAGATACCCCAGGCTAGGCCCACGGTGGGCGACCGGGAACGCGATCACCTCGAAGGTATCATCCTCCAGCATCACCCCAGGGTGCACCTCGATCAAGTCAATCTTGATCGAGGGCTCACCGCCCCGCAGCACCACGTTATAGATCAGATCGTGTACCCGCTCCAGCGCCCAACTGCCACCGTAGATCTCAATGTGCTCAATCGCTTCCCAGCGGGCAAAGGTGGAGATCAGCCCACCCAGGCCGAGGATATGGTCGAGGTGGCCGTGGGTGAGCAGAACCTTGTCGAGCCGCTTAAAGCCCAGGCCACTCCGCAGAATCTGCCGCTGCGTCCCTTCGCCGCAGTCCACCAGAAAGCGGTAATCCTTGTATAGAACGACCTGCGCCGAAAGGCCACGATGGATCGAGGGAGCCGACGCCGAAGTACCTAAGAAGACAATCTCAATCACGCT
>DATKWP010000007.1:0-2455 GCA_035529535.1 Anaerolineae bacterium
GGGGGGCGAAGTAGGCCACGCGCGCCTTCCCGTACTCCCGCACCAGCGCCAGTGGCCAGCGGGCCGGCCCCGGATAGTGGCCGCGCCGGTTGTACGGACGCGCGTTCAAGCGCACCTGATCGAGTGTGTGAATGTCGGCGATGACCTGAATATCCTGGGCCGGCGTGCACACGGCAAAGCCCCCTCGGAAGCTGAACAACCCATTCTCCGGCAGCCCCTGTGCCAGGGGGTGACCCACCCTGGCGCTGCCATAGTGGAAGATCTCGCCATCCACGTCAGGCAGGGCCAGGACTGGATCGTACGCGATGGCGCGTGGCGTATCGTAGGCGGTGACATCTTGGAGCTCAAAGCCGAAGACGTCCGCCAGCGCAGGCTGCGGCCGTCTCTGGCCGCAGCCTGCGAACATGCCGGTCATATACGTCCCCACCAGCCCCAGCCCGTCCCCCACGGCGTCGCGAATGGCGGCCACGGTCTCATCGGCCAGCGCCACCGCATCCGGCATGACTAGGACCTTGTAATCTCCCAGTTCACCTCGCTGGATGCCTGCCTCGTTCACGACCTCGAAGGGGATGTGGAACTCTAGCATCAGGCGATACAGCCCCTCGAAGGCCTCCTCAAAGCGGTCCGCAACCTGCAAGTACGAGGGGAAAGAGTGTAGGAGGGCAGCATAGCGCACGGGCTCCGCATCGGCCTGGAATTCCTGCATCCGCCGGATGTGATCGAAGGTCTCCGCCAGTTCCTCTGTGCCGGTAGCGTCGAAATCCATCGCACACAGGTCGAGCATCAGCGGCGCGGCCAGGTTTGCGACGCAGTCCACCAGCAGCATTTTTGTGCCACGGACAGGGTGATGGCGAGCGTCGTGCCGCACAGAGTGACGAACGTTGCCCCAGATAGCCCCGTGGTCAAAGTAGGCCTCCGTCAGGCGGTGTTTCAGGCCCAGTGGGACGAGGTCCTGCTCCTGATAGAACTCGGGCAGGACGACGTCAGCATATCCCCGAGCCAAGTACGCCTGGTAGTTGCGCACCCAGTTCTGAGCGTAGCAGATGCCCGGCTTCACCTCGTCAATGATCTGGCGGATGCCGGCACAGAAGCTACGCACGCTTTCGTCGCGAAACTCTTTCAGCAACGGCGGCAGGCCTGCTGGAAAGTCGTACACCAGGAACTCGCCGGGGACCACGGGCATCGGCCGGTTGTAGCGCCGCTCGAACTTGGCCTGACACCACGAGCAATAACAACTGCCCGGCAACTGGTCAAAGTAGACGCCGTCCACATCATAGCCCGTGAGGACCTCCCGCACCTCTTCGTAGATGAGCTCGCGATAGGGGGAATTGTAGCAGACATAGTTGTAGCGTTCGCCCGGCTGGCCATCTACCGGCGGACCGACGAGTTGCCAACTGGGGTGCTCTTCCAGCACGCGCCGCACGCCGCCGGTCGCCGTGGCCAGCCACCAGGGCACAAAATGCAGATCGCGCTCGCGGCATAGGCGGGCGAACTCACCGATCAGGTCCATATCGCCGAGGCGATCATACTTGGGCGTCACCTGGCTATCCCACAACGCGTATCCACCCACCACGGCGCAGAAGGCGAGGGTGTCGGCGTGGACGTCCAGCGTTTTCTGCACCACCCAACGCGCGTACTCAGGTGTCAGGTCCTGCCCATAGTTGACCCAATCGTAGAAAATGGTCGCATGTTCATACCACGGCATTGACACAACCTCCTATGGACGATACAAGGGCAATGTCTCCGCGCTGTTACGGACAACACCCACCGTCAAGTTCGGCTCAGCCGCCAGGCGACGTGCCAGGTAGCCGGATAGTTGGCTGGGTCCAACGTGATTGAAGCCCATTTTCCCCGCCGTTTCGCGAGAGACGCCCTCCGTCGCCAGCGTCACCCGGAAGGGCTGTTTCAGGCTGTTAAAGTACAGCACCTCGGCGATGCTCAGCGGGTCCTGGCAGCACTCGGACCGTGCGAGCTCCCAAAGCTCCTCGTCGGCGAGACATCCCAGTTCCACTGCCTCCGGGTGAGTGGGGCTGACTCCCTCGTAGCACGGGGAGACGAGCACGATCTCACCGCCCACTTTGGTGCATACCGCCGCCGAGAACAGGCCCTTATCGGCCTGGAACAGGTCGAAGTCAACGGGATACGTACTGGAAAGCGTGATGTCCGCCTTCTGCTCGAAGGGGGCACCGTACACCTTCTCTGCCCACCCGACCCCCTCCCGATGCGCGGCGACAAAGTGCCCAGCGACGGCACGCACAAGGTGACCGTGGCGGTTGAGCACGGTATTGACGATAAAATCTAGCCCGGTGGCCCTGGCAAAATCCTCCATCTCCCCGCGACAGGGCGTATCCACCTTACCCAATTGCTGCTCCGTGGCCCCCAGCAGATGCATCTGCGCCGTCGTGCGCTCGCCTGCCACGCCCGGCAGCAGAATCTTGGCCCCGGCGCTCCACCC
>DATKWP010000008.1:0-4536 GCA_035529535.1 Anaerolineae bacterium
GGTCATTCCCTGTGCAGCCAGGCGCAACACGTCCAACTCGCGCCCGCTGAGCGGCTCCACCTGGTCAGCCGCCTGTTGCGGGCGACGGGTCGCCACCTGCCGTACCACCTTGGCTGCAATCGCCGGGCTGAGCATCGTACCACCCTGGTGGACTGTGCGCACGGCCTGCACCAACTCGTCGCCGGAAGCGGTCTTGAGCACGTAGCCGTCGGCCCCGGCCTGGAGCAGGGCGAAGACGTAGGGGTCGTCGTCGTAGGCGGTGAGGATGAGGACGCGCACCTGGGGGAAGCGCTCCTTGATTTGCCGTGTCGCCTCCACCCCGGTCACCTGGGGCATGTGGATGTCGAGCACCGCCACGTCGGGCTGCTGGGCCTCCACCAGGCGCAGCGCCGCCGCGCCGTCCTCGGCTTCAGCCACCACCTCGACGTCGCCGGCGTCCTCCAGGAAGTGGCGGATGCCCTGCCGCACCATCACGTGATCGTCGGCCAACAAGACGCGGATTCTGTCCATCATACTTGTATTATAGTGCAGATGTCGCCTGTGTCCAGGAAGTCACCGTGGAGCCAGTTCTTCAGAGCGGCCTCATCTTCTCCACGGGCCGTCGCCTGGCCAGCCACAGCCAGACCCCCACGCTCAAAATCACAAACGCCAACAGGTCCAGCACGATGGCGTTGCCGTACGCGGCTCCCGTGGGCGAGAGGGGGCCCTGCAGCCGCGTCACCACGCCGATCAGATTGGAGTTGGTTGCGTCGCCGGTCAGGTTGAGCAAGTCGCTCTCAACAAAGTTCCAGGCAAAGTGGATGCCGACCGGCATCCACAGCGAACCGGTGCGCAGGTAGACCAGGCCCAACATTACGCCTATCACAGTGGCTAACATAATGGCCAGCACCAAAACCCACGCCTGCATCCCCTGCCCCATATAGGCAGGTAAATGCACGATGCCGAAAACGACCATCATGATCGCCAGTCCGATCCATCGTCCCCACGCCTCTTTCAAGCCGCTCAGCAGATAGGCGCGAAAGATGACCTCCTCTCCGAGCGCGACCAGCACATTGATCAACAGCGTGACCCACAGCGTGCCCAGGAAGGAGCCGAGGGACAGGGTCTGCCACATCCAGCCGTCCACGACCAGCCACCCGACCCTTTCGCTCGCAATGAAGACGATCCACATGGCCAGCGCTGTGATCCCGATGCCGGCCAACAGGTCAGCCCACCAGCCGGGATGGAATCGAAACGTCAGGTCGCGCAGGCGGCGCTTGAGCACGATGTGGGTGACGGGTATCCACAGGATCAACCGGGCGGCGGTAACGCTCACAGACGACAAGGTGTGACCGATTGGCTCGCTCAGGTGCAAGAGCAGGCTGATCTGCCGCGTGGTAAGCCCCACGACGATGCCGGCGATCCAACCCGCGACAAATGCTGCGACAAATGCGCCCAGGGTTTTCCACCCCAGGTATTTGTCTTTGTCTGGCGTGATACTACTGCTCATGGCTGTCTCTCCCACGAGACCGGCGGCCGTTTGTGACTGCGGTTCCGGCGAGTTAAAGCCGCTCACCTGCTGGCGGGCTTCCCCTCATCCTCGATCTAACAAGGCGGCCAGATGTGCTGCCGCTTCCTCGTAGCCGTGCAGGGTCTGCAATTGCTCCTGGAGCACCTGCGGGTCTTTCACGTAGCCCTTGGCCAGTTCCTGCCAGTGCCGGTAATAGTGGGCCAATACGTCGAGCGGAGCGTGGATCGTCGCCAGTGTGGCCAGGTCCTGTGCCTCCAGGCAGCGTTCCAGCCGGCCCAGTGTGTCCAGCCACTGGTTGGATGGCATACCCGCGTTTTTGCTAAAGTCACGGATGACCCACTGCCGCTCGAACAGCGGTCGCTGGCTCCAGCCCGCGACCTGTTGGGCCAGCGTGGCGCGCACCTCCCGGCACAGGCTCAGCGCCTGGGCCATCGTCTCTGCCGTGAGCGTGATGGCGGCGGCTTCTGGCTCCCCTTCCAGGTCAATGCCAGCGGCGATCAGGGCCTGTTTTGAACTGATCTCTTGCCCACGGAAGCGCGAGGCCAGGGCGATGGCAGCGGCGAACCCCGCCCCCGCCGCCTCGGCCGACAGGATGTGCTCCTGGCTCATAGCGTAAAACTCTTCCATCGTCTTGCCGTAGAGCGGGGCTACCTGCTGGATCCCGTACTGAGCACCGGGGGTGCCCGGCACCAGTCCCGGCCCGATGGTGAAGGCGATCACCTCAGCCCCGGCCAGTTCGGCGTCAAGCGTGTTGGCCAGGTGGACCTGGGCTGCCTTGAACGTCTCGTAGGGGCCCAAGTAGGCGTCCCCGACCGACGAGACGCACACGAAGACGCCCGCGTTCCGCTCCAACATACCGGGCAGGAAGGCGCGGGCCAGCAGCACCGGCCCGCGCAGGTTGACCCGGTAACTGGCGTCCCAGGCCTGGATCGAGACGTCCTTGACCGCTCCGATGGGGGTGATCGTGGCGTTGTTCAGGACGATGTCCACCTTGCCGTGGGTCCGCAGGGCCTGGCGTACCAGCCGCCGGACGCTGCGCTCGTCGCCGACGTCGGTCTGGATGAACGTCGCCGCGCTTTGGCCCATCTCCTGGGCGATGCGTTCCGCCGCCGCTTTGCCGGTAGGATTGCGGATCTCGGCGATGACGACGCGCGCGCCGAGCCAGGCCAGGGCGCGGGCGGCTTCGAAGCCGATCCCGCCGCCGGCGCCGGTGACGATGGCGACCTGCCCCGCCAATGTTGCGCGGGTCAGGTTCCCGGTACTGATCAGTAACCGTGTTCCTGTCATGGCTTCTCCCAGGGAGTGATGGCGTGTGCGGTCCACAGTGGCGTTCAGTCGCCGATTTGACTTACTCCACCCGACCCAGACACCGTCTCCCGCACGGTGGGATCGCCGACGTACCGCACCGAGCCGGAGCCGCTGATGGTGACGTCCAACCGGTCGCGCACGCGGACCGTCGCGGAACCGCTGCCGCTGAGGCGCACGTCCGCCTCGGCGCTCTCCATGCCTTTGGCCTCGTATTTGCCGGAACCGCTGAGGGTGATGTCCTGCTGCTCGACCTCACCCCCGGCGATGTCCAGGCCGCCCGAGCCACTGACGGTGGCAGTGAGCGCCTCGGCCTCCAGCCCTGCCATCTTCATGCTGCCCGAGCCACTGACGGTGGCGAAGAACTGTTCGGCCTGCAAGCCTGGCGCTTCGGCGTGCCCACTGCCAGACACGGTGATCGTGTCCAGCGCTTTGACCGTCAGGTAAAAGTTGACCGGCCGGAGGGGCAGCAGGTTGACGTTCTCCCGGGTCCTGATCTCCAGCGTCGTGCCGCGCACCTCGGTCTCAAAGTACGGGAGCAGGTTGTCCTCGGCCTCAATACGCAAGGCTTCCTCGTCCCCCACCTCGATGTAGAGGTTGCCGATGCCGCTCAAGGCAACGCCGGTGAAACCACTCACACTGCGCTCTTCCTCCACCACCTTGCCTGAGCCGCGGACCCCAGGCCACCCGGCAATGAACGAGCAGGCCAGGCTGCTGGCAGCCAGAACCAGTGCTACCACTTCGATCCATCTTCGTTGTCTCATTTCTTGGCCTCCTTGTTGCTTTCAGATGTCATCTCAGGCCCTGATCCAGGTTCAACCTGGCTTACTGAAATCAACGTGAGCCCCAGGTCGCGCACTCTGATCAGCAGGCTGTGCAGGGCTGGTTGATCCATCACCAGGCCGGAGAGTGTAGTATCGCCGTTCTCTTCGAGGCTGATCGCCATGCCGTCGAACCATTCCGACCATTCCGGGCGCAGGTGACCTTGGACGCGAATGCGATAGAGTGTGGGTGTCATTATATAGTCATTCCTTAAGAGAGAGAATTTTGGATCGTGCGCTCACATCTTACCAGTAAACCAGGCCGGTTGTCATCTACCGGAAGATAGATTTGTGGTTTATTCGTGGGGGCTTTGACTTCTGGACCAGGTTGCTTATACTGAGGCCAAGACCCCGCAGGTCTGAATCCTTGAATCGTGCTTCTCAGGAGGTGCTGATGTTATCATCTGGCAACACAACGCGCGTGCCTTCGCGCAGGAAGGCCCGATGAACCTCATCCAGGTGGATACGGCGAATCGCCGCCAGGTCAGGCAGTTCCTCGAGTTACCCTTCCGCCTGTACCAGGGCTGGCCTCAGTGGGTGCCGCCGCTGGCCCCCGAGGCGCGTCGCTACCTCGACCGGCGGCGACACCCGTTCTACCAACACTCCGACGCGGCCTTCTTCCTGGTCGTGGACGGCAATGGACAGCCGATAGGCCGCATTGGCGTGCTCGACAATGCCAACTACAACGCCTTCAACAAGGAGCGGACCGCTTTCTTCTACTTGTTCGAGTGCGAAGACCATCGAGAGGCGGCTCAGGTACTGTTTGACGCTGCGTTTCATTGGGCCCGCTCGCGCGGGCTGGACAAGATGATCGGCCCGAAAGGCTTCAGCGCGCTCGACGGGATGGGCCTGTTGGTCAAAGGTTTCGAGCACCGTCCCGCCTTTGGCATTCCCTACAAT
>DATKWP010000009.1:0-2295 GCA_035529535.1 Anaerolineae bacterium
TCGTCGAACAGGATCTGGCGCGTGAAGCGGGTGATGCCCTCATTGGTGCCGATGGCGAACTCGCCCACGTAGCGCGCGCCCTGGTCGGTGTCGAGCGTCTTGACCATAAAGTCCTCGTTCTTGTCGGCGGTGGCCTTGACCACCCGGCCGTGCTCGAACCACAGCCGCACGCCGGTCACCTCCCGCCCGTCGTACATGGCGGGGTACTGGAAATGGACGTACCCTTCGACGCTATCTTCCACCGGCCCGGTGAAGACCTCGCCGTCGGGCATGTTCTCGCGGCCCGCGCAGTTGATAAAGGTGCGCCCGGCGATGCTCAGGTGCAGGTCGGTCTCGGGGCCGACGACGTGCACGCGCTCTTTACCCTTGAGCCAGTCCACGATCTTTTGCTGCCAGGTGGAAAAGCGCCGCCAGTAGCCGATCGGGTCCTCCGCGTCGGGCAGGCAGGCGCCGTAAACAAAGTCCTCGTACTGGCTCAGGCTCATCTCGGCGTCCTGGGCGTAGGCGTTGGTCGGGAAGAGAGTGCCGACCCAACGCAACTGGCCGGCGGCGGAGCGCCGCATAAAGGTCTTGAACAACTCTGTAAAGGCCTGGCTGCGCAACACCATTTTGGCCGGGTCCACGGTACTCAGCGCTTTGGTGTTGTCTTCCCCGCCGATCGAGATGCGCACGTCGTAGGTCTCCATGATCAATTTGATCGGCTCGGGCACGTGCTGCAACTGCTCGTCCGAGGCGTAGCGGAAAAGCAGCTCGTCCGCGTCGGGCAGGGAGGTGAACACGAGCGGGAGTCCACCGGCCTGCAGCACCCTGGCGTACACCGCCTTGAGCAGGGGGCTGGCGAGCGTGTCGCCCTGGATGAGCACTTTGTCGCCCGGCCGCACGGCGACGGAATAGTTGACCAGTACGCCGGCCAGTTTGTCTATGCGTGGGTCTGTCATTGGTTACTCCTTGTGATTTGGGATTAGTGATCAGGGATTAGGGATCAGGGATCAGGGATCAGGGAGTGCGGATTTGTGATTTGCTGATTTGCTGATTTGCCGATTTGCAGATTTGCGGAGAGATGCCGCAGGCGTGACAGTGCTCGCGGCAGTCGGGCAGGGTCTCGCCGGTTTGGCTGCGCCGATATTCGGCGAGCAGGAATTCCTGGCGTACGCCGGTGCTGACGACTTCCCAGGGGAAGGTTTCGTCGAGCGGGCGCTGGCGGTAGGCGTAAAAGTCGGGGTCGAGCCCCACTTTGGCGAAGGCACGCATCCAGGCCCCGCCGTCGCGCTGTTCGGGCCAGGCGTCGAAGCGGGCCCCCAGTTTCCAGGCCTGCTCGACCACCGGGCCCAGCCGCCGGTCGCCGCGCGCCAGCACTGCCTCCAGGAAGGTCGTGTCGGGGTCGCTATAGTCCAGCTTGAGCCCGCGCCCGTGCAGGGTGCGGCGCAGGAGGGCTTGTTTCTCACGGATGGAAGAGGCCGGTGCGAGCGGCACCCACTGGAACGGGGTGTGGGGCTTGGGTATGAAGGTGTTGACGCTGACGTTGACCTGGGCTTGCCGCCCGTGCACTTTGCGGCCGATGGCGTACACGGCGCGCGCCAGGTCGGCGATGGCCTGCACGTCCCCCATCTGTTCCCCCGGCAGCCCGATCATAAAGTACAGTTTGATCGTGCGCCAGCCGCGCTCGAAGACGATGCGCGCGACGTCGAGTACCTGATCGGAAGGAATGGGCTTGTTGATGGTGGCACGCAGCCGCTCGGTGGCTGCCTCGGGGGCGAAGGTGAAGCCGGTGTGCCGCCCCCGCCCGACCGCTTCGGCCAGCGCGACGGAGAAACTGTCGGCGCGCAGCGCGGGCAGGGAGATGGAGAGGTGTTGGTCGCCGAAGCGCTCAAAAATGGCCTGCACCAGGCGGCCGATCTCGGAATAGTCGGAGGAGGAGAGGGAGAGCAGCCCGACCTCCTCGAAGCCGGTCTGCGGCAGGATGGCGGCGATGGCCTGCAGGACCTCTTCCACGGGCCGTTCGCGCACCGGGCGCACGACCATGCCGGCCTGGCAGAAGCGGCAGCCACGCGTGCAGCCGCGCTGGATCTCGACCGCGGCCCGGTTGTGGGAGACGTCTATGGAGGGGACGATCAGGCGCGTGGGCGGCGGGGGCAGCGGGGAGACGACGCGCTTGAGGACGGGCAGCCGGGCATCGGGCACGTTGGGTTCGATCCCGGCGACGGTGCCGTCAGATTGGTAGCGCACGTCGTAGAAGCGCGGCACGTACAGGCCGGGGAGGCGCGCGAGTGCCCGCAACTGGGCGTCCCGTGGCTC
>DATKWP010000010.1:0-6409 GCA_035529535.1 Anaerolineae bacterium
AATCTCGTTGTCGAGCAGACAGCGTCGTAGCCATGGTCGTAGGGATGTACCCATCCACATAGTCGAAATTGCCTAATATGCCGAAAGTTCCTAATAAATGATACCATCATCAGGTAACTTTGTCAAGGAGCCTGCCCCTTCTTCGACATCGGACCGAAGGTCCGATGTCGAAGGGAGGCTGTCTTGACGAGTTCACTGCTTGCCTGTAGAATACCGGATTGTGGATCAGGTACCTGTGGGCCGGAACCCGATCATCACCCTGACGACCGACTTTGGCGTGGCCGACGGCTACGTGGGGACGATGAAGGGCGTCATCCTTGGCATTGTACCTGACGCCCGCCTGGTGGACATCTCACACGAAATCACGCCACAGAACGTGCGCCAGGCCGCCTACGTGCTTTACACCGCGTATCCTTTTTTCCCGCTGTACACGGTACACCTGGCGGTGGTGGACCCGGGCGTCGGTGGCACGCGCCGGCCGATTGCGCTGCGCACGCCGGTGGGGTATTTCGTCGGGCCAGACAACGGGATCTTGAGTTACGTGATGGCCTGCGAGCCGGTCGAGGCGCTGGTCGAGTTGGCCGATCCGCGCTATCGCCTGCCCCACGTCAGCCATACCTTCCACGGGCGTGACGTCTTCGCGCCCGCCGCTGCTCACCTGGCAGCCGGCGTCCCCATCGCGGCGCTCGGCCCGCCCGTGGCCGATCCGGTCACCTTTCCGCCTCCGCGTCTGGAGGTTGGTCCTGACGGTATAACCGGGGAGGTGCTGCACGCCGATCGCTTCGGCAACGTCATTACGAGTATCGGGCGGCTAGAGTGGAGTGAGGAGGAATTGCTGTTGGGGCCGGCGTTTCAGAACGCAGGGAACAGGGAGCAGGAAGCAGGATGCAGGGTGCAGGATGCGGGAGGCGGAAAGATAGGGGCAAGGGGTGAGAAATGGGCGGTGAGAGGCGAAGGGGGACTGCGGTTTCGGGCGACTGAGGCGGTGGTCGTGGTGGCCGGGCAGGAGATCGCCGGCGTGCGCCATACCTACGCTGAGGCGGCGCCGGGCGAACCATTGGCGCTCGTAGGAAGTGAAGGCCACCTGGAGATCGCCGTGCGCGAGGGCAGCGCTGCCCACAGGTTGGGGTTACGCCCAGGCGATCAGGTGCTGGTGCGACCTGGTGGCGGTCGCCGCTCGGCGACCACTATGACAATCTCCCGATAGTAGGGAATGCGGAGCGAGGTGCATGGAGAAATTCATCATTGAGGGGGGATATCCCCTTTCCGGTGCGGTGGTTCCCAGTGGGAACAAGAACGCGGCGTTGCCGTTGCTCGCCGCCTGCCTGATGACCGACGAGCCGGTCACGTTGCATAACGTGCCGGCCATCGGGGACGTGGCGATCATGGGCGAACTGCTCACCGACGTGGGGGTTTCCGTCGAAAAGTTGGACCCCAATACCTGGCGAGTGCACGCCCGTGACGTGCGCAAGTCTGAGCTGAACCCTCAACTCTTCGGGCGCATCCGGGGTTCCATCACCCTGGCCGGTCCGATGCTGGCCCGGGCGGGGTCGGTACGCCTGCCGCGACCCGGCGGCGACGTCATTGGGCGCCGGCGGGTGGACACCCACTTTCTGGCGTTGGGCGCCCTGGGGGCGGAGGTGGATGGCGACGGGGCCTTTCGCCTGCGCAGCAAGCGGCTACGGGGGGCCGATATCCTGTTGGACGAGGCCAGCGTCACGGCCACCGAGAACGCCATCATGGGGGCGGCGCTGGCCAGCGGCACGACGATCATCCGCAACGCGGCCTGTGAACCCCACGTCCAGGACCTGTGCCACATGCTGTGCCGCTTCGGGGCGCAGATCGAGGGCATCGGCTCCAACACGCTCACCATCCACGGGGTGGAGCGGTTGAGTGGTGGAGAATATGCCCTCGGCCCGGATTACATGGAAGCGGGCAGTTACGTCGCGCTGGCGGCGGTGACGGGCGGCGAGTTGCTCATCAAGAATGCGGCCCCCGAGCACCTGCGCATGGTCGGCCTGATGTTCGGGCGGCTGGGGGTGCGCTTCGAGACCCGCGGCAACGACGTGTTCGTGCCGGCGGGGCAAGCGCTCACCATTGCGCCGGACGTCGGCGGGGCTGTGCCCTCCATCGCCGATGCTCCCTGGCCGGGTTTCCCCCCCGACCTGATGAGCATTGCCGTGGTCCTGGCTTCGCAGGCCACAGGAACCGCGTTGATCCACGAAAAGATGTTCGAGAGCCGCCTCTACTTCGTGGACCAGTTGATCGCCATGGGGGCGCGCATCATCCTGTGCGATCCCCACCGGTGCGTGGTGCAGGGGCCATCACCGCTCCACGGCGACGACGTGGAGAGCCCCGACATCCGCGCAGGCATGGCGCTCCTCACCGCGGCCCTGTGCGCGCGTGGGCGGAGTACTATCCGCAACATTCGCCAGATTGATCGAGGCTACGAACGAATCGAGGATAAACTGCGCCCATTGGGGGCCAGGATCGAGCGCATCTGCGTGTGACCCACCCTCCCCCAACCCCTCCCTGCGAGGGAGGGGAGGATGCCCCCTCTCCCTGCGAGGGAGAGGGCTGGGGTGAGGGTCTATGGCACGATGTAGGTATCCACCACTGTCCCGCTGGCGTCGCGGAGCGTGATCAGCGTGCCCCCCTTCCAGGCGGCGCTCTCACGTCCCCAGTACAGGTCGGTGGGTGTAGAGTCGCCGGCCGCCGAGTGCAGCCGCACCTGGGCGTCGGTGAAGAGGATGAGCCCAGGGAAGGTGAAGGTGTGGCCCTCGGCGTCGGAGAGCGTCCATCCCTCCAGGTTGGCTATCCCGCCCCGGTTGCGCACGATCACCACTTCCGCGGCCAGGTTGCCGGAGCCCAGCGCCTGGGCAATTTCGACCAGCGGCGGACCGGAAGGGGTGAGGGTGGGGAGCGGCGTGGGCAGCGACGCGGCTGGCGCGGGAGGTTCCGGCGACGTTTCGGCTACCGGCTCACCGGTCGCAGTAGGGTCGGGGTTGGAAGCGGGCGGGAGTGTTGCCTGGTCGGTTTCTGCCGGGACCGGGATGACCAGCGTCTGCCCGGTGTGGAGCACGTTGGGGTCGGCCAGCTCGTTGGCTGCCATCAAGTCTTCGATGGAAACGCCGTGGGCCTGGGCGATGGCTCCTAGCGTATCCCCCTCCTGCACGATGTACAGGAGCGGAGCGGGCAGGGTGAGAGAGGCCACGGGTGGTGCGCTGGGCAGGGGTGCGACCTGCGCGGTGGCCGGGGACGCCAGAGTGGAAGGTGGGGTGGCTGCGGAAACGGACGTGGGAGGGGCGGGTGTTTGCGTCCGCTCCCACAAGAACAAGACCGTCAGTATGACCCCTACCGAGACGACGAGGTTGACCAGGATAAAGATGGCCCAGGTGCGCGCGCGCATCTCTCAGACGACCTCCCACGATGGACAATTGCAGGTATTCTATCACAACCGGTTCACTTGGCAATCCACCTACGTTGTGCTACACTTGGATTGACCTCACGGGTTTAGCGGATGAGTACATCGGTGAGGCCGATGAGTACATCCGGATCCGCCTCATCCAGGAGCGTGTGCTATGCCAACCTACCTTGTTCAGCACGCCGATCTACTGGTGACGATGGACGACGAACACCGCCGTATCCCCGACGGTGGGTTGTTCGTGCGGGGGGCGGCCGAAGGTACGGCCGGCATCATCGAACAGGTCGGGCCGACGGCTGCGCTGCCCACCGAGGCCGACCGGATCCTGAACGCCCAGGGGATGGTCCTTCTGCCGGGGCTGGTCAACACCCACCACCACCTCTATCAGACACTGACCCGGGCGGTGCCGGCGGTGCAGGATGCCACCCTCTTCCAGTGGCTCAGGACGCTCTATCCCTTATGGGCCCGCATGACCTCGGAAGCGATCTATACCAGCGCGCTGGTGGGGCTGAGCGAACTGGTGCTCTCTGGCTGTACGACCGCCAGCGACCACCTGTACATCTATCCCAACGATTGCCGGATTGACGACGAAATCCGGGCGGCGCAGGAGGTCGGCATCCGCTTCCACGCCAGCCGGGGCTCGATGAGCCTGGGGGAGAGCCAGGGGGGCTTGCCGCCGGACCGCGTGGTGGAGGACGAGGATTTCATCCTCAAGGACACGCAGCGGGCGATTGAGGCCTACCACGATCCCGATCCCTACGCTATGCTGCGGATCGTGGTGGCGCCCTGTTCTCCCTTCTCCGTCACGCCGGAATTGATGCGGGAGGCGGCGGCGTTGGCCCGTGCGTATGGCGTGCGCCTGCATACGCACCTGGCGGAGACGCTGGACGAGGAGCAGTTCTGCCTGCGCCAGTTCGGCCGGCGGCCGGTGGAGTACGCCGAAGACCTGGGTTGGGTGGGGGATGACGTCTGGCACGCCCATTGCGTGCACCTGAACGGACAAGAGATCGCCTCGTTCGCCCGCACGGGCACCGGCGTCTGCCATTGCCCCAGTTCGAACATGAGGCTGGCCTCCGGCATCGCCCCGGTGCGGGCCTGCGTGGACGCGGGGGTGCGGGTGGGGTTGGGGGTGGATGGCTCCGCCAGCAACGATTCCTCCCACATGTTGGCGGAGGCGCGCATGGCGCTCCTCTTGCAGCGCGTGTCGGGCAACCCGGCCGGCCTCTCAGCCCAGGAGGCACTGTGGCTGGCGACGCGGGGTGGGGCGGCGGTGCTGGGCCGCGACGACATCGGTCAACTCGCGCCGGGCAAGGCCGCCGACTTGGTCGGTTTCCGGCTGGACCGGCTGGACTATGCCGGGGCGCTCCACGATCCGCTGGGGGCGCTGGTCTTCTGCACGCCGCAGCGGGTGGACCTCTCCATCATCAATGGCCGGGTAGTCGTCGAAGATGGCCACCTGTTGACGGTGGACCTGGGGCCGGTAGTGGAGCGGCACAACCGGATCGCGCGAGATTTGGTGACCGGTGGGTGAAAAGGCCTGTGTGATCCTGGAGGCGGCGCGGCTCTCGGCTTCCTGTGGCAACAGCGAGGAGGGGCGATGAGGAAATATACCAGCGCCACCACGCTGGTCCAAAACGGTACCCTCGTTACGTCGGAGGGCACCCTGCAGGCTGATCTGCTGATCCAGGGGGAGCACGTCAAGGCCATGGGGCACGGCCTGCCTGTGGTGGATGACACCGTCGTGGTAGACGCCCAAGGGTGCTACGTCTTGCCTGGCGTGATTGACGCGCACACGCACATCGCCCTCGACACTCGATTCTACAGGACCCCCGACGATTGGTTCACCGGCACGCGGGCGGCCGCCTGCGGGGGCGTTACGTCCGTGGTGGACTTTGCCACCCAGTTCCCAGGCCAGACCTTGCGGGAGGCGGTGGAGGCGCGGCTGGCAGAGGCGCAGGGGGCGGCGATTGACTATGCCCTCCACGTGATGGTCACCGACCTGCCGCCGGGCCGTGGCGGATGGAGTACATCCGAGGGAGAATTGGCCGACCTGGTGGAATTGGGCACGCCCAGCATCAAACTCTACACTACCTACCGGCCCAACTACTACGCCGACGATGCGACGGTGTTGCGCTTGATGGAGGCCGCCGCTGAAGTAGGCGTCCTGCCACTCGTGCACTGCGAGAACGACGCGCTGGTCACGGCCCACACCCAGGCGCTGGTCGCGGCCGGGGAAACCGGCTGGCGCTATCACGGCCGCTCCCGCCCGGCGCTGGCCGAACAGGAGGCCGTCCAGCGCGTGCTCTTCCTGGCCCAGGCTGCCGGCTGCCCGGTGCACATCGTCCACTGCTCCACCGGGCGTTCCGCCGCGCTGGTGGCCGAGGCGCGCGACGACGGGCAGGTCGTCTCGTGCGAGACGTGCCCCCAGTACCTCTTGCTGGACAACACGGCCTACGAGGGGCCTGAGCCCTGGCGCTACGTCCTCCAGCCGCCGCTGCGGGACCCCGAGGAACCAGACCTGCTGTGGGCGCTGGTGGAGGGTGGGGTAGTAGATATGATTGCCACCGACCACTGCGATTACACGCGGGCGCAAAAGACCGCCGTGGACGATTTCACCGGGACGCCCGGCGGACTGCCGGGGCTGGAGACGCTCTTGCCGCTAATGTACACCTATGGCGTGGCCGAGGGTGGCCTCGCACTCCCCCAATTGGTTGCGCTGCTCTCTGCCAATCCGGCTCGCATCTGGGGCTTGTGGCCGCGCAAGGGCACGCTCCTGCCCGGTTCCGACGCCGACGTCGTCATCTATGACCCGCAGCCGGAAAGTGTGGTCAGCGCCGATACCCTCCACCACCTGGCCGGGTACACTCCCTACGAGGGGCTGCGGGTGCAGGGGCGGGTGCAGGCGACCATCTCCCGGGGCCAGATCGTCTATCGTGAAGGGCGATTTACCGGGCGCAAAGGGCGAGGGCGGTTTGTGGCACGGAA
>DATKWP010000011.1:0-8781 GCA_035529535.1 Anaerolineae bacterium
AAGCCCCCGCCCGTCCGGCTCCAGGCGCAGGTGCATGCGCACCCGCCCGCCAACCCCGTCCTGCCGTTCGTAGGCGTGCAGGCCGGGGGGGAGGGACTGCGGGGGCTTGAGACGCTCACGCAGGCGAGCCAGCAGCGTCATATAGACTTACCGCCCGCCTCCCGCACAGGCACAGGCACAGCCCGCACAGGCACAGGCACAGGCACAACTCGTGCCCCCGCCTCCGCCACCGCCACCGTAACTGCGCCCGCTGGGAGAGGGGGGCGGCGGCGGGTTGGTCACCTGCGCCACGCCGCTGGTGAAGCCGGTCACGTTCCTGACGATGCGGCCGGCCGTGCCCTGAACCCCGCGCACCATCGCGGCGGCAAAGGTGGCCCCAGGCAGCGTGGGCAACTGGACGCGCCCCAGGTCCGGGCGAGCAGGCGTCCCCGCACGGGCAGCCGCCGGGCGAGCGGAGGCCGCCGGTGCCACCGTAGGCCGGGCGCTCGCCCAGGGCCGGTAACTGTTCCACCAGATCGGCACAAAGATCGGCCCCGTGAAGGTGCGCCCCATCCGATCATCAAATTTGTCGTCCAGCATCGTCCACTCCAGTTGCTCGTCGAAGCGCTGCCCACGCACTTCGGGCGTGTCGGCCGTCTCGACCTGCTGCCAGGCCCGCTGGACGATGTCGCGGTAGTAGGTGGCCGTCTCCTTGCGGCTAAAGCCCTTCATCTTGTTGTTGACCTCTTTGACCAGGTCCACCACCAGGGGCTGGAGTTTTTTCTCGCTGAGCGTGCCATCCTGCGCCACCGCTTCCACGAACCCTTTTTCGTACGGGTACAGGTCCTCGGGCAACGGTTGGTGGAGCTCGACCTTCAGCGGATCGTCACTCAGCACCGTCACGGCCCCCTTCTTCAACAAGCCAAAGAGGATCATGGTCAGGATCTTGTTCAGCGGGGTCTCCAGCAGGATGGCGGACTCTACCGCAGTCAGCCCACGCTTGATGCCAACCCCCTCCACCTTCATCGAAGGGGGCAGGTACTGCATCCGCCGCTTGCGCTGCCCCCAGACGGACAGCGCGATGAGGCCGGCGAAACCGGCGATGAAGAGGAACACAGGATTGCACAGCGTCCCACCGAGACAGGCCAGGACGGTGGTGAAAAGCGCTGCCAGCGCGGATGGGCCTTTCTGGATCGCCCCCTCGGCTACGTACTGGATGGGGAAGGAAGCGCCAAACGTGTACTGGCGGTCCGGCGCGGCCGTCGGGTTGTGCCAGGTGTAGAGCACGCGGCCGTCTTTGTCCAGCGCCGTGTCCGGCTGCTCCTGGGGCCAGTTGGAGGGGCTGCGGTGCCAGCGCGGCTCTTCCGTCTTGATGCCCGGCGGCAGGTGGAAGCGCACGGTCAGGTCGGTGGTGCCGTGAACGAACTGGCTGTCGAACCAAGTGGGCGAGAACTCGGCGCTGGCGTAGGCGCGATCGGAACTGTCCTGGTAGACCAGCCCCCCGACGCGGCCCACGACCACGTGGACCGTGCCGGTCTCGCCAGGGTTGATCGTCCCTTCCCCCAACCACACCGCCACCCCAGGCTTGACGTACTCTGACTGCTCGATAGTCGAGACGGGCTTCTCGTTCACGTCGGCACTGATGTCGGAGAGCCGGTAGTCGCTGTTTGGCATGCCGACGTCCACCGCGTCAATGGGATGGGCGCCAGGATCGCAGGTGAAGACGAACCAGTACTCGAGCGAGACCGAGCCATCCTGGTTGACCCACACGTCCACGACCTCCTGGTCCATGGAGAAAGAGTAGTCCTGAGCGTAGGACGTGAAAGGCAGACAGAGGAGGGCGAACAGGGTAGTGAGAAGAGCCAGCAACGTGAACCTCTTTTTCCAGTGCATAGGTTTCCTCCCTCGGAGCCGCACGATTGATTCTACCACTTGGGCTCCTCGACGATCTGGTACGAAGCGCCACAGTACGGGCAGGCGACGAAGACGGCGCCGGCCTTGACCGAGACACTGTTCTGATCCAGTTGGGCGCCGCAGCTCTGGCACGTTAATTTTTCCACCTGGATGTCGCCACTGAGGTCAATCTTCTGGACAATCTCCTGGGGCGGCTGGGCCGGTTTGGGCTCACGGAACTTGATGAACAGAATGATGCCCAACCCGATGGCCACCGTGATGATGCCAACGACGATCCACCCGGTTTCCCCCTCGGGGCTGAACGCTGCCCAGATGAAAAGGATCCCGAAGAAGATCAGGATGGCCGAGACGATATAACCGATGATCTTTCCTGCAGACATAGAGTGCTCCTTTCGAGGGATCAGAAACCCGGTTTTTTGGACGTTGACTGGGCCTCATCTCAACACACGCGAAAAACCGGGTTTCTCTCCCAAAGCATAGAACGTCGGCACGAACAGGATACGCCGGCCAGATGCCAGGGCATACCGATCCGCCGCCTTCAGCCGCTGTAATTCTATATACGGAAGAAGGCCTGCCAGGTCGCGTTCCCGCATGGCCCATTCCGCCTCGAACCCGTCGTCAGGGGAGGCCGGAAGGTTCCAACGGCCGGTCATGACTCCCACCGTGGCCTGGAGGCCAGCCGCCACGAAGAGTTCCCCCAGCCGCCGCCCCAATTCGGGGTCGGCCCCCTGCCGGCGCAGCGCCTCGGCCTGGAGCCGGCCCAGCGCGACCATCTCGGCCGGATGGTCCACCCGGCCACCGTAATCGGGCTCGGCGCAGGCCAGCACGCTACCCCCAGGCCGGACGACCCGCGCCATCTCCCGCACCCCCAGCGCCGGGTCCGCCAGCCACAGGAGCAGGTAGTGGCACACCACCACGTCGAAGGAGCCAGCGGGGAAAGAAAGGGCGTGCGCATCCCCCCGCACGTAGGTCACCCGACTGCTCTGCTGGCGAGCGAAGGCCAACGCCTGCGGGTCCTTGTCCAATCCCACCACGTGGGCAGAACTGAGGTGATTCAATTCCTCCGCAATGACCCCCGTACCACACCCGACCTCCAGGACCGCACGGGCCTGGAACAGGCCCGTCTGCTGGTAGAGCCAAGTCCGCGTCGGCCGGGTCCAGCCGGCCTGCACGGAGAACCAGGCGTGCCATTCTTCAGGTGCCAGAGATGGGCAGGACGTACTCTTACCCTCCCAACTTCTTCCGCTCTGGATGGTCCCAGATGGTCCCCCACATATCCCGCAGGAGGTTCCCCAGGACGACGTTGTACCCCTGGGCCGGGAGGACGTCGCCATCGGGCTCGACGTAGAGGAGTTGGCGGGCCACCTTCTCCCGCGACAGCCCGGTCTCCACCTCCACCGGATTCACCTGGGAGTAGGGCGCAGCCAGGTCCCAGACCAGGGTCAGGCCGCGCGCGTGGGCGACGTTCTGGGCCGCCTCCAGCGCGCTGTGGAGACGCGCCTGTTCCTCCTCTGCGGCGGCACGCACTGAACTGCTCAGGGCAACGGCGGGTACGCCCAGATCGGCCAGGTAGCCCACCGTCTCCCCCACGGAATCTGCGTTGGCGGGGGTAATGACGACGTGAACGACGACGTAGATGTCGCCGGCCAGCGCATTGCGCAACCCTGCGTCCGTATCCGCCCAGGCCCCGGCCTGTCCCACTATGGCGTCGTGCACACCTGCCTGGTGCGAGGCCATGGTAATCTGCAGGTGGTCCAGGCCGGCCTGCAAGAGCCCATCCAGGTACGCCCGGTCCCGCAACCGGCGCCCATCGGTCAGCAGCCCCGTGACCTGGCCCAATTCCTCGGCCTGGCGGATCAACGCCACCAGGTCCTCGCGCAGCGTCGGCTCCCCCCCTGTGAAGCAGACGTGGGGTACGCCCACGTCCCACAACCGATGCAAGATCTGCTCCCACTCCTGGGTCGTCAGTTCGCGGTCCACGCGCTTGCGAGCCTCGGGATCGAGTGTGCCGGCCTCGTCCACGCGGTAGGTCAGGGCCAGGTCCACGCGGTACGGGGCCGAAGTCTCGGCTGAGAACGGCTCTACCCGCTCCAGGTCCAGGTAGGTCACCGGGCACAGGTCGGTCGTGGTCGCCAGGATGACGACGTGGTCGCGCAGGCGGACGTAGTCATCGCGGGCCTGCTCACGGCTGACGCGGTACCGCCGGGCCATCGCACGGGCTGCTTCCTCCTCGTCAGCCCCCTGGATCAGGAGATGGGCATACTCGGCGGCAGTCTGGTTCAGGTGCAAGACGGTCGCGGCATTGACGATGAGCAGCCCGCGGCCGTCCTCTTCCACACGCAAATGCAGGCGGTACTGCTGCGCTGCGTCGGGCGGGGTCTGATAATGGTGCACTCCCCGAGGCAGCGGCCTGGCCGGTGTGAACCACGACTTGACAGTTTCCAGTAAGGCCATAATAACCCCCCTTCAGTGACTATTCAGCCCACCCTCCCGCAGGTTCAAGATTGGTCTGGCCAACCCATTTGACGAGCGTTGGGACGCATGTTTGGCGCAAGATCGCCTCAAGCCTGCGGGAAGGTTATATAACGCATCCACAGTGTAACACAGGTTTGCCGGGAACGCAATCCCTACGCCCGGCCGGCGATTCTGTCCCACAGAGAGCGCAGAGCAGCCCAGAAAGTGCCGGCCTGGGGCCGGGAAGCGGCGCTGATTTCGGGGCCACTTTCTGGAAAGCGCTGCATGTCGGTGACGTAGGCCCACCAGTTGTTCAGTTTCCCCTCGCTGCGCCCGTCCACGCGCGGGAGATGGCCCAGCCACCAGCGGTGATGGGCTCGAACGTCCCCTCCACCCCACTCGTCGCGGGTTACCTGGCGTCGCCGCCCCTCCAGGTTGGGGTAATGCAGCCAGTCGTCGCAGGTACTCCACACGACCCGCTGGTTGCCCCAATCGTAGTCCCTCTCACTGTTCGGGGCAAAGTGGACGGTACCGCAGCCGGCCTGGCCCGGGGCGACCTGGTCGTACAGGTTGAAGCGGTTCCAGGCATGCGTCGGCTGGTGCTCCCACGAGCCGTAGACGTGCCGCACGATGGATTCGACGCGATGGCCGAAACTCTCCAGGGCGTAGCCGACGGTGCGCTCGTAGTTGAAGCCCATGACCACAAACAGGCGCGCGGTATGGACCCCCTCGACCGGCTGCGAATTGCAAAAGTAGGCCCCCCGCCCCACCATGGTAGATTCCCAGAACCCGGCATACGGGAAGGCCCACAGCCACACCTCGTCAACCTCGCCCGCCTCGACCCGCGCCGGAATGCCGAACTCTTGCAGGATCGGGTGGTAGTCCACGGCGTCGGGTTGGTGCCACTGGGCTCTGCCCTCGTGGCAGGCCAGGTACGAGTCGTCCGTGTAACGGAATCCGTCCTTCTTGAGCGGGTAGGCGTCCACGTCCCGCCACTCGACGACCTGGTAGCGCACGTACCCGCCGCTACATTCCGCCAGGTCGGCGACATAAGCGTCCGTCAGGGCATGCGGGTCGTTCCATCCACACACCTGGTGGAGCGGCTTGCTGCCCCTGGACTCGACGATTGGGTCAAAGTTGAGGACAAGCACCTTGGGCGCCACGAAGGGCGCAGGGATTGGTTCATTCCGTTCCATTGTGCACCTCCTGAGACGTGAAGCGTAATTCGTAATTCGTAATTCGTAATTCGTAATGCGTGATGCGTGTGCCGTGTTGCGTGGCGAAGACGGAATACGGAACACGGAATACGAGCGCTTACTCGCTTGTCCGAGATAGATATCCCTCCGCACCGAGAATGCCCTGGATGGCCTGGCGGGCATCGGATATGGCCCTTGTGCGCCAGCGCTCGTCCTGAGGGTAGAACAACTCCTGGAACTCGCGCTCGACACGCTCCCGAGCGGAGCGGTTCCGTGCGCCGGACCAGTACAGGCGGTTCTCGAAGACCAGCGCACGCAGGCTGCGGAAGACTCTAGCGATGGAGTCCCCCAGCGTGCCGAATTCGAAACTGGTGGCGTAAAGGCGCACGTTCGGGAATTGGTTATACACCAAGGTGTAGACGTAGTCAATCATGTCGCCCCGCATGCTGTAAAACTCGTCGGGGTTGGCCTTTACCACCAGGGGATAGGAGAACCGGCGCGCCAGTTCTGCCGAGTCCCGTGGCTCCATCGCCGAGTTGACGATGCTCATCTGGTAGCGTGGGCCGTACCCGCTGTGCACGTCCAGGTGGACCACCTGACTGTACTTGGGGATGTGTTTCCGGTACAGGCCCATCAGTACTTGCGTTTCCTCCTGGAGCGCTGCACCACCGTAATAAAGCCCCTGGGGGAAGCAATATTGGCCCAGGAGCGCGTCGTGGCGGAACCTGGCCAGCCCCAGGGAGGCCACGCTCCATAGCAATCTGAAAAGAAAGGACAGGCTCTCCCAGGCCACGGCACGGACCGGCTCTCGTGGGTTCAGCAGGGACGTCAACCTCCCATAGCCCGCGTTGAAGGAGCGGTCCAGCAGGTGGGTATCCCACACAAAGTTGCGGTTCAGGTCCACGTTCGCCCGGTTGGTGCGTCGCCGGTGCTGCATGCCCCAGGGGTTGATGGCGTGGACGAAGAGCAGGCCGGTGCTGCTTGGGTCCAGGCGGGGCAGGAACTCTTGGACGAAGAGCCGGAATATGCCGGCCCCCACGTGGGCCTCCAGGCCGTGTATGCCAGCGGTGAAAAGTAACAGCCTGTCCTGGCGTTGCAGGCCGTCCGCGTGGATCCAGTCAATTGTGAGGTCTTCTGCGGCAGCCTCGTCGCCTGCCAGGCAGTGGCTCTCCAGGCGGGCGTTGGGCCAACGCGCCTGGACCCGCTCGAGGTCCTGGCGGAACGTGGCCCGCGATTCCTCATAATCTCTCGGAAACAGAGTGGACATCAAGATCATCCCTACCCTCCTGCAGGTGTGCGAACTGCCGTTCGCCTGAACCTGCGGGAGGGTGAGAACTTCAGAACGGCCCAAACCGGATCGCCACCGCCAGTCCCAGGAAGGCAATGGTAACCAGGAGCACCCAGAACCACAACTTGAGCGACCACTTGAGCCACTTGGGATAACTCACCACGCTGAGGCCCATGCAGATGAGGAGCACCGGGTTCGTGGGATAGGCCAGGTTGGAGAAGCCGTCGCCGAAGCAGTAGGCGGTCACCGCCACCTGGCGGGTCACGCCGACCAGGTCGGCCAGGGGCAGCAGGATGGGCATCAGGAGAAAGGCCTTGGCAGAACCGGAGGGCCACGAAGAACTCGATGAGCAACGCCAGGCCATACACGATCAACGCCGCCGGGAAGGGGCCCACCTGGGAGAAAGGAAGGGAAGCGCTGTGCAGGATGGTGTCCATGATGCCACCCTGGGCAGCGATGTGCTTGACGCTGGCCGCCATCAGGATCAACAGGATGCCGGGAGCGATGCCGGACACGCCTTCCCCCAGGGACTTGAACACCGTCTTCCCGCCCACACTGGCCATCAGCCCTGCTCCCAGTCCCGCCAACAGGAACAGAAGGCCCACGAGCGGGAGGGCGAACTGGGAGATGGCCGGGGTGAACGGCCCAGCCACCAGCACGAAGAGGATGAGGAGGATGAAGGCGAGGAACCACCCCAGCGCTCTCCCCAGCCGGGGATTCTCGGCGGAGAGGGAGTCCACGTCAAGCGGTTTGTACCGGGCGCGCCCGGCGCGGTCCTCCTCGAACACCGGGGAGGATTGTGGGTCTCGCTCCACCCGGCGGGCGTAGCGCACGAGAAAGGCCGCGAAGACGGCGTAGACGGCGATAAAGATCAGCACGCGCAGCCAGGCGCCGGAGAAGAGGGGCAGGCCGGCGATCTTTTGCGCCACGCCGACGGTGAAGGGGTTCGTGATGGCGGCGGAGAAGCCCATGTTGGTGGCCAGGATGCTCATCCCTAAGCCGACGAGCGCATCCCAGCCCAGGAGATAGGATAGGGCGAGCATCAGCGGGACGAGCGGGACGACCTCCTCGAAGATACCGAAAAAGGCTCCCAGCAACATAAAGAACAGGGAGACGACGAGGAGGAGGACGTATTTGCGCTTTCCGAAGGCCTGCACGACGCGGGCGATGGCGGCGTTGAGGATGCCGCTCTTGTCGAGCACGGCAAAGGAGCCGCCCACCATGAGGATGAAGAGGATGATGGTAATGATGGTGACCCCATCGGGTCCCCACAGCACTTCCACTGGAGCGGTGAACCAGCGCCATAAGGGATAGTGGGGTCGCTCTGTGACCTGGAAGGAGTCGGGGACGATGACCTCGCGCCCCTCCTGGGCTATCCGAGCGTAGCGGCCGGCCGGGACGACGCGGGTCAGGATGCCGGCCACCATCATCAGGACGAACAGGATGAGGACGGACTGGGCGAAGGTCTTTTTGCTGATCTGTGCGCCTGCTTTGGGTTGCATAGTACTCCTTTGTTTCAACCGCGATCTCTGCCACGAGCCGCTCCACCCGCTGCGCCAGCGTCTCAAACCGCCGCCTGAGGCGGTCCACAGGCTCATTATGCCTGAAGATCATACCCTCTCCAGGAATTCGTGGGACTTGAGGATATCAATGCCTTGATAACGACCCAGGGCCAGCAGATCCGGATCGCCGGTGACGATGCAATCGGCTTGTGCTTCCAGCGCACAGGCGAGGAACTTGTCGTCGTCTGGATCGGAGGAGACGCCGCTGACCTCATACAGACCAGAGACCACCAATGCGTCTGCACGTAGCGATTCCACCAGGCGCTCAATATCCTGCTCGGTCACTGCGTAGCGGTCGCGGATGCGCGGGTAGCACAGCACCCGTTCGATCTCCGCGATGATCGCCTCGGAGGTGACCAGGACGTACGCCTGCCGCCGCCACGCCTCC
>DATKWP010000012.1:0-3399 GCA_035529535.1 Anaerolineae bacterium
GCGCGCAGGCTCGAGCACCATGCGCCACATCGGGATGATCTCATCCCATACGCAGAAATCCTGGGTGATTGCCAGGTGTTGCGGGCGGCAGTTGATATAGGTCCTCTCAGGACGCAGCACATTCTCCAGAATGACCCGCAAGCCATCGGCGTCACCCATCAGGAACAGGACCGGCAGGCTCAGGCCACGAAAGCACAGCGCCAGGGCCTGCAAGTGGCCGCCTGCTTCCGCTCCGGCCCACATAGTCTGCTCAAACATGCCCGGCTCCAGGTCGCCGATGGCATACGCGGCGTAGAGGCGGTCGGTCTCCAGGTAGGCCAGGATGCGGGCTTTGTTGGTGAGTTTGACGGCCTTGCACATTGACAATACCTCAGAACATCACGTTCCAGGAGACCGGGAACTCGACGCGCTCGCCCGCGGTCTGAGGGGACTGGGGAAGAACCGTCTCGAAAAAGCCGGCGTCCTCGAACGGTTTGCCCATCAGGCGTTCGAGCGTGGTGCGCTGGACGTTCTGCCACTGCATGTACGTGTGTACGGGGCCGTCGAACGGGTGGTAGAACAGCCAGCACGGGTTCGATTGCATGGCCGCCTTCCACGCCTCTGAGTCGTAATTGTACTCGTCTTCGCCAAAGAGCAACTGGCGGACGGCACCCTCTGAGTCCAGGATGAGCAGGAAGCACCGATTCTCGCCCGTCATCACGTGGCTGAGGTGGTGTGCCCAGGAGAGCATCTTGAACTCAAACGGGAATCGGTCAGTTGCATGTGGCATAGCGTTCCTCTGTCAGGGGGTGAGATAGGAACCAATCGAGGCGTGGGGTATTCCGGTGCAGATGGGCTTCGGCGCCTGCAATTATAGGCCCAGTGTGTGCCTTAGAGCTGCAGGTCAGAATGAGGAAAGAGCACGAGTATAACGTCACCGCGTTTACAGGTTGGCTTTGGGTGCATCGTAGTGGTCATAGATGTCCATTTCAGGGCTTTCCCATTCCTCAGCAAATGTTGCCAGGCGCGCCCGCAAGTCCGCTGCGTGCGTTGCATTGATGCTGCGTGCTCGCAGATCTATGGTATCAGGTTCAAGGAATGTGACTATGACGAGTGTTTCATCCCGCACGTTGCTGGGCACTCGTACCTCGATCTTCTCACCTCAATACACACCTTGAATGGATGTGAGCATGACAAACACTCCTTGAGTGCAGGGCCTTAAGGGTCCCACTCGAGGATGATTATAAGGCGGATGCACGCTTTGGTCAACTTGCACTACTGGCAGCGGTTGACGATGGTGAAATGGGCCTGGGTCTGGTGGTGCCCAGGGCGGTTGTCCTCGCGGGCGATATAAAGCCGGACCTTGATCTCCTCGTCCGCAATGCCCCTTTCACACGCGCGAAACCTGCTTCTGATCTGTGCAGGGAGGTTATGCTCCGACTGACACGATATATTCCGTCAGCACCGGGCGTCGCGCTCGGGCGCGTCTAGCGATCTCGATCAACTCGCGCACCGTGGTGATGAGTTCATCAGACGTATCTGGTGTGAAGGAAGCCTCGCCGTTTTCTGGACAAACCCAGGCGTAGATGTTGGGGACACGCACTACAACCTCGGCGGCGGGCACTCCAGGTCCGGCACGAACAGGATTCGCCGCCAGGTGTAGGAGATGAGCCACGCCATTAGTAGTGCTCCCAGGATACCAGGGGCGGCAGTGCTGACGTTGCCCAGCAGGAACCCACCCACCACAGGCGAGACGATCCGCGTCAGGCTGTCCAATGCGCCGGCCAGCCCCAGCGTGCCCCCCACCTCCTCCGGATACACCGACTTGGTCAACGCGCTGGTGATGGAGACGCGCAGCAGCCCGGACGCCAGCGCCAGCGGAGCCAATACTACCAGCAGCAACGGTACGTTCGGCACCAGCGACCACCCCAGGAGCGAGACGCTCAGCAGAACCGCTCCGCCAAAGGTGAGTTGCTTATCGCTAAAGCGCCTGGCCAGGTAGCCGATGCCCCCGCCCTGGATGGCCACGACCAGCAGCCCGACGTAGGTGAGCACGTAACTGGTGCTGCGGGCGCTCAACCCCAGGCGCTGGCTGGCGAAGAGCGCAAAGATCGTCTCGAACATGGTGAAGGCCAGGCCGAAGAACAGCCGCGTGTGCAGTAACGGCCCCACGCAGGGGCGGTTCAGCGCTTCCCACAGCGCGCGCAAGGTGAACGCCGTGCGGGGACTCCTGGCTATTTCGGCGCGCCTTTCCGGCGGCAAGGATTCCGGCAGCCAGATCAGAACCCCCACCAGGTTGAGGGCCGCCAGGGCCGCGGCGACGAACGCGGGCAGCGCATAGTCCCCGCCAGCGCTGAGCGTGCCGCCCAAGGCCGGGCCGAAGATGAAGCCCAGCCCGAAGGCGGCCCCGATGAGGCCCAAGCCCCTGGCCCGTTCCTTGGTGTCGGTCACGTCGGTGATGTAGGCCTGGGCCAGCGAGACGTTGCCACCCAGGAAGCCATCCACGATGCGGCTGGCGAACAGCATCGCCAGCGACCCTGCCAAGCCCAGCATCAGGAAGCCGGCGACCGTACCGGCGATGCACAGGATCAGGAGTGGCCGCCGGCCGTGACGGTCAGAGAGGCGGCCGATGACCGGCGTGCCGACCATCTGGGTCAGGGCATTGGCGCCCAACAGGAGGCCGACGGTCGTGGGCGTCGCACCGAAGGTCTGTGCATAGTACGGCAGCAGCGGCAGGATCAGGCTGAAGCCGAGCACGTCAACGAAGACGAATAAGAGGATCAACACGAGGTTTCTGCGCATAGCCTCATTCTCCTTCATCATATCCAACGTACGCGCTGCCTGGCCAGCGAACGGCCTTTCCAGGTGGCTCGTCCGGTCAGCGTGAGGACCATTGAGCGCATGGCGATGGTCACGAATAGGAGCACGCTGAGCGGGTAGAAGAACACCAGATATCGTGGCAAACGGAAGCGCCAGTACGTGATCCCCCACAGGAGCAACGATTCTGCCACCGCGACGGCGGCCAGGGTGGGGGAAAACGGGCGCAATGGGAGACCCATTATCTTCAGCCCCAGCACGACCAGCGGCTCCCAAAAGACCAGCCCCGTCCACAGCCACACGAAGAGGAAAAACAGGATCCGGAACTGGAAAACGGCGAACAGGTTCTTGCTGAATCCCTCCCAGACTTCAGCGAAGCCGTGGTACATGCGGCAGTAGACGTGGCTGGTGCCATCCAACAGGCGCCAGCGCAGGCCGTGGGCCTTGATGCGCCGGGCCAGTGCCACGTCGTCCACCGGGTCCTGCCGCACCGCCGCGTGGCCGCCGATGGCGTCGTAGGCGGGGCGGCGGAAGAGCAGAAATTGGCCGACTGCCGCCGAGAGCGCGGGGGTGGGGAGCCGGTGGGCGAGGGCGATGGGCAGC
>DATKWP010000013.1:0-2765 GCA_035529535.1 Anaerolineae bacterium
CTCCAGGCTGGCCTGCTGGAGTTTGACCAACTCCACCAACGCCCGCAACTCGCACGAACGCAGCACCACCCCAATCCGCCCCCGCGGCTTGCGAATGGAGACGCGGCCAGCCAGCCGCGCCGCGTTCAGCCCCATCACCGGCGCCAGCGGATTCGCCGCCTCCAGCAAGGCCGGGTCCGTCACCAACGCAGGCGTGACCGTGCCAGAAGGGGTCTCCATCGGCACCAGGAGCGCTTCCACCGCCCCACTCTCCAACAGCCGCTTCAGGAAACCGCGCACCGCGGCCAGCACACCGGCCTCGCCATTCTCAACGGATAGTACAGTTCGCATATTGTTTCACCTCACATACCGCATCGCGTATTGCGCCTTACGTATTGCGCATTACGCATTACGCATTACGCATTCCGCATTCCGCATTCCGCATCGCTTCACACCGCCCACTCCCGCCGCAGCGGGTTGGGGCCTTTCTCCTTGAGAAACTCGGTCATGTGCGTGATCGTCTCGGCGAAACGCTGCCCCTCAGACGCGGAAACCCAACGCAGCCACACCCGATCCTCGTCCACCCCTGCGTTCTTCAGGATCTCCTTCAGCGCCACGTACCGCCGCCGCGCCTTATAGTTCCCCGACTGGTAGTGGCAGTCGCCGGGATGGCAACCGCCGATCAGCACACCGTCCACCCCATCCAGCAATGGCTTGAGCACATACGTCGGGTCCACCGACCCCGAGCACATCAGGCGGATGATGCGCACGTTGGGCGGGTACTGGATGCGCGACGTGCCCGCCAGGTCGGCCCCCGTGTACGTACACCAGTTGCACAAGAATGCCACGATCTTTGGTTCGAAACCACCTTCAGCCATATTACCCCCTTATGTGCTTGTTCCTCGCCCAGAAACCAGGTTTTCCCGGTAAGCGAAGCGACAACCTGGTTTCTTACTCACCATTCTACCAGTGCGTCCACCTGCGCCAGAATCTGGCTCGCCGTAAAGTGCTGCAGCCGAATCGCCTTGGATGGACACGTGACCGCACAGGTCCCGCACCCCTTGCAAAGCACATAGTTGATGCGCGAGACGGACCACAGGGGGTCGAGCGCCGGCGCCCCAAACGGACACACTTCCACGCACATGCCGCAGCCCGCGCACAACTCCGGCTCCACCACCGCCGTGGCCGACTCCGCCGGCACCGTCCCCCGGATCAGTGGGATCAGCGCCGAAGCAGCCGCCGCCTTGGCCTGAGCGACCGTATCCACGATATCCTTGGGGCCCTGGCAGCAGCCTGCCAAAAAAACCCCGTTCACCGCCGTGTCCACCGGCCGCAACTTTGGGTGCAACTCCAGGAAGAACCCATCTGCCGAGCGCGGTAGCTTGAGCAGCGTGGAAAGTTCGCCGACGTCGGAGCGCGCCTCCATCCCCACCGCCAACACCACCAGGTCCGCCTCAAACTCGAACGGACGGCCCTGCAACGTGTCCTCTCCTGCCAACACTACCCGCTCGCCGCGCCGGTAGATCTCCGAGACGCTCCCGCGCCGGTACAGCACTCCCTTTCCCCGCGCCTCGTCGTAAAACTCCTCAGCCCCTTTGCCGAACGTGCGCACGTCCATAAAGAACACCGTCACGTCCGATTCAGGCAAGAGCTCCCGCACCAGGCGCGCCTGCTTGGCAGTCACCATACAGCACACCCGCGAACAGTATGGGTTGCCGATCTGTACGTCGCGCGAGCCCACACACTTGATAAAGGCCACCCTCTTCGGCTGGCGCCCGTCTACGCCCACTCTTCCCTCGAGCAGCCGCTGCTCCATCTCCAGCGAGGTGATGACGTTGGCATACTGCCCGTAGCCCAACTCGGGCTTGCGATGCGGGTCGAACACGTCGTAGCCCGTGGCCACGATGATCGAACCTACCTCAATGTTGGTAGATTGGACCACCTCCCCTCTCCCCCCCCCCTCTCCCCCCCCCATGGGGGGGGGCTGGGAGGGTCCCCCCCGCCTGCGGGGGGGCTGGGGGGGGCTGAGGTCGGGGGTGAGGGCGGGGGTCACTTGCACCTCAAAGTTCCCGACGTACCCCTCCACGCCTGTAACACGGCTGTCCAGAAAGATAGTGACTTGAGGATGGTTCTGGACGCGCTCAATGAGTGGCTCGAGCAGGTCTGCCACCAGCTCCAGCGTCGGGAAGGTACGGTTGAGATCCTTCAAGCGCCCCCCCAGGCGATCGCTCTGCTCCACCAGATAGACCGGAAATCCCGCGTCTGCCACGTCGAGTGCCGCACACATCCCGGCGATCCCTCCGCCGATCACCACTGCCCCTGGCGTCACCCCGACCTCCCGCTCCTGCAGCGGTTCCAGTTGGGCCGCCTTGGCCACCGTCGAGGCCACCAGCGCCTTCGCCTTCTCCGTCGCCTGCTCCCGGTTGCTATGCACCCACGAACACTGCTCCCGGATGTTGGCCATTTCCACCAGGTACGGGTTCATCCCCACTTGCTGCGCCGCCCCGCGGAACGTCGGCTCGTGCATGCGCGGTGAGCACGAAGCCACCACCACCCGGTTCAACCCGTGCTCCTGGATGTCCTGCTGGATCAGCCCCTGGCCCGGGTCGGAGCACATGTACAGGTAGTTGCGGGAGACCACGACGCCAGGCAGCGTCGCCGCAAACTGCGCCACCTGCTCCACGTCCACGTTCGCGGCGATGTTCACGCCACAGTGACAAATGTAGACGCCAATGCGAGGTTCTGGTTCCATAACACAACTCCGGTCAAAGGTCAAACGTGAAACG
>DATKWP010000014.1:0-7161 GCA_035529535.1 Anaerolineae bacterium
GTCATCATCGTCATCGCGCTGGTGGCCCTGTATGTGGACCTGAACATCCAACATCCAGACTGGGTCAGGAACCTGGTCTTCTGGCAACCGGCAATTCAGCGGGACATTGCGCTGCGCCTGGGGCTCGACTTACAAGGTGGCCTCCAGGTCCTCCTGGCGGCCGACGCCCCGGCCGGGCAGCAACTCGACGCTGCCTCCATGGAAACCGCCCGCCGCATCGTCGAGAACCGTGTTAACAGCCTGGGGCTGACCGAGCCGGTCGTACAGGCGCAGGGTGAACGCCGGATCATCGTCGAACTTCCCGGCATCGAGAACCCCGAGCAAGCCGTCGAAACGATCAAGGGTACTGCGCTCCTGGAGTTCGTGGATGCCGGGGGTTTCCCGTTGATGCCTGGGACCGTCATCACGACGAGTCTGGGCGGGCCCTCTGTCATGGTACCCACGGCGGGGCTGTCGCCCACCACCTCGCTCAACCCGGCGGCAGAACTGACACTCCCCACCACTGCCGAACTCACACCCACGGCCGAACTCAGCCCCACTGCTGAAAGCCCCATCACGCCCACCCAACCTGCTCCAGCCTCCGCCGGTCCGGTGGTATACGAAACGATCATCACCGGTGCAGGTCTAAAGAACGTGGGCCTCGACACCACAGAGCTGGGCGAATACATCATTCCCTTCGAGTTGAACGACGACGCCGCCAAGGTCTTCGAGGAATACACGACCGCCAACGTGGGTGGCTACCTCTGCATTGTGCTGGATAAGACCGTCATTTCCTGTCCAACGGTCAGAGAGCCCATCCCTGGCGGCCGGGCCTCAATCTCCGGCAAGTTCACGTTCGACACTGCCCGCCAACTGGCGATCCAACTGCGCTACGGCGCGCTCCCCATCCCACTGCGCGTCGAGAGTTTCAACCGCATCGGCGCCACGCTGGGGCATGAGTCCGTACAGAAATCGGTCCGCGCCGGGGTGATCGGACTGGCCATCGTGTTTCTCTTCATGTTGATCTACTACCGGCTACCGGGCGGCCTGGCCGACCTGGCGCTCTTCATCTACGTGCTGCTCAACTTCGCCCTCTACAAACTGGCCCCGATCACACTCACGTTACCCGGTATCGCGGGCTTCCTCCTTTCAGCGGGGATGGCAGTGGATGCCAATATCTTGATCTTTGAGCGCATGAAAGAGGAACTGCGGCGTGGACGGGGCCTGACGACCGCGATCGAGATCGGCTTTAGCCGTGCCTGGACCTCCATCCGCGATTCGCAGCTTTCGACGTTGATCATCTGCGCCATCCTGTTCTTCTTCGGCACCAACTTTGGGGCGAGTATCGTCAAGGGGTTTGCCATCACCCTGGCCATTGGTACGGTCGTCAACGTCATCACAGCCGTATTCGTCACGCGCATCTTCCTGCGCCAGGTCGCTGCCTCGGCCGGTGAATGGCTCGCCGGGCGCAAGTGGTTGTTGGGGGTATAGTCATGTTCAACATCGTCGAGAAACGACGCTGGTACTTTATCTTTTCCGCTGTCCTGATCACACTCAGCATCGCCGCGATGGTCATCTCGACCATCCAGTTCCGCCAGCCCATGCGGCTCGGCATTGACTTCACCGGCGGGTCCATCTTCGTCCTCAGGTTCGAACAGCCCGTCACGGAAGCCGACCTCCGCACCGTCTTCTCCGACTACGGCGGCGCCATCCTGCAGCCCCTGGGAACGCCGGAACAGCATACCTGGCAAGTACGCATGCGCCAGGTCACCGCCAGCGAGGTCGGCAGTCTCTTGACCGCGGTGGAAACGAACCTCGGCAAGATAGACCGGGATGCCCTGACGTTCGACGCGGTGGAGCCGGCGGTCGGCGGCGAGGTGGCCCGCGCAGCGGGGTTGGCGATTCTCGTCGCCGCGCTCATCATCGTGGCATTCATGTGGTTTTCCTTCCGGCGCGTACCCAATGCCTTTCGCTACGGCGTATGCACGATCGTGGGGATGGCCCACAACCTGCTCGTCGCCTTCGGCTTCTACGCGCTGATGGGCCTCATCGCTGGCTGGGAGGTAGACGCGCTTTTCCTCACCGCCATTCTCACCGTGATCGGCTTCTCCGTGCAGGACGTGATCGTCGTCTTCGACCGTATCCGTGAGAATATCCCCAGGCACAAGACCGAGCCCTACGAGAAAGTCGTCAACCGTTCCATCCTGGAGACCCTCCATCGCTCGTTGGCGACACAACTCAACGCCATGTTTGTCATGATCGCCATCATCCTCTTCGGCGGTATGACGATCAAGCCGTTCATCGCCACCATGCTCGTCGGCATGCTCAGCGAGACCTACTCCTCCATCTTCGTCGCCGTACCGCTATTGGTCGTCTGGGAGAAAGCCGCCGCGCGCCGCGCCGTGGCACGCGCAACTGCATAAAATCGTGGGGCAGGTGCTCCTGTCCACCCCACTTGCCTCCCCGCTGAATGTAGGACAAGATGCACCTTGTCCTACATTCTTTTTGCCTGCTGTGCGCATTTGGCATATAATAGACTGTACACAACTCACACCACACATTGCTCCTCACACTTTACACCGGAAGGACAAGTCTATGGCTGGAGAGAAAATCCTAATCATCGAAGATGACCGGGACGTCGCCAGGCTCATGGCCATCCTGATGCAGCAGAGTGGATACCAGACCGTCATCGCCGAGGATGGCGTCAAAGGCCTCAACCTGGCCCTGGGGGAGCGACCCGATTTGATCATCTTGGACCTCCTCTTGCCCCGTCTGAGCGGCATGGAACTCTTGTACAAACTGCACGAGCACCAGATGAATGCCCCCGTGGTGATCGTTACCGCCTGGGGCTCGGAACAACTCGCCATCCAGGCGTTGCGGATGGGAGTCAAGGATTATATTAACAAACCATTTGACCCGCAAGATCTGTTAGAGGTGGCCGAACGCGCCCTGGCCGAAAACCGGCTGCGCCGCGAACGGGACATCCTGACCAAGGAGTTGCTGACCTCCAACCAGGAACTCGAACGGCGGGTACACCAACTGGCCACTCTGTACGAAGTGGGACAGGCCCTGGCCGCCACCCCCGATGCGGACGAACTCCTCTTCCTGGTCCTCCAGGCCGCAGGCAGTGCCCTGGAAGTGGACATGGTCTCCTTCTTTCGGGTGGACGAACAGAGCGGCGAACTGGTCTTCCGCGCCGGCACAAGTGAGAGCGCTCCTCTGTTGTTCGGCGTGCGACTCGCACCCGGCCAGGGCATCGCCGGCTGGGTGGCCCAACACGGTGAGCCCCTCCTGGTCCGCCACGCCCGCTCCGATCCGCGCTTCAGCCCCACCTTTGACGAAATCACCAGCCTGGTCACCGAAGCGATCCTCTGCGTACCCCTGGTAGTCAAGGGGCGCGTGATCGGCGTGGTGGAGGCCCTGAACAAGCCACAACCTGGCTTTACCGAGGACGACCTGGCGATGCTGCGTTCACTGGCCGCATCGGCTGCGATCTCGATCGAGAACATGCAGTTACTCGAGGAGGCCAACCGCCTCCACGATCAGACAGAGATGCAACTGGTCCAGAGCACCCGCGCCTACAACGAGATCCGGGCCTTACAGGAGACCACCGGCGCTCTGCTCTCCTCACTGGACCTGCAAGAAGTGCTGAACCAGATCGTCAACAGCGTGGTATCGGTGTTGGGGTTCAATTCCGCCATGCTGGCCGAGTACGACGAGCAGAACCACGTCCTGCCAGTGCGGGCCATTGCTGCGGATCCGGCTCTGGTCGAGGCCTTTGAAAGACGGGTCGGGCTGCGCGTCCTGGAGACGTACGTCACCATGGACCAGACAGAGAACCTGGCCGTGCGCGCGGCCCTGGCTGGCAAGATCGAGGTCACCCACGACCTATTCGACCTGTTTCGTCCCTGGATAGCGCCAGAGATGGCTGAGATCATCCAGACAGCGGCTGGCATCCGCACGCTGGCGACCATCCCCCTGCTGGCCAGGGGCCGCCTGGTGGGCAACCTGTTCGCTGGCAGCCTCAAAGACCGGCTCTCAGACGCCGATCTGGATTCGCTACAGGCCCTGGCCAACCAGGCCGCCATTGCCATTGAGCACGCCCGCCTCTATCAGAATCCACTGGAGTCGCGGGACTGGGTCGCAGAACGTAGCGAGGCACTGGAAAAGCGTCTCAGCGCCTTGTCTCGTCTGCAGCAAATGGCGATGGAACTCGGCAAGGTGACAATCGGCGCTGACCTGCGAGATGTCTACAGACGGCTGACCGAGCAGGCGACCGAACTGCTGGAAGCGACCAGCGCTGCGATCCTGCTCTTCGACTCTGATCAGAAGGAGTTGATCTGTCAGGAACCCGCCTGCGGCGTGCCTGCTGACATCATCCGCGATTATCGCATCCCCCTCTCCCAAGATAGCCTTGCCTGGGCGGCCTGGATCAGCGGTGGGCCGTTGATCCTGAACAACGTGGCCAATGCTCCCATGGTGGAAGCGCTGGGCCTGAAGGACCTGGCGGAGCGCATGGGGTTGCGCTCCACCATATTCTCCATGCTACGCGTCGGCGGACGGTCCATCGGCGTGCTACAGGTGTCGGACAAACGGGATGGCAGCGACTTTACGCCGGACGACGAGCGCGTGTTAGAGATCTTTGCCTCCCAAAGTGCAATTGCCATCCAGAACACACGCTATTCGCAGACGATACGCGTCTACCAGGAACAGCAGGCGGACGCAGAACGAATGGCCGCCATGGCCGACATCGCTGGCAACATGGTCCACCGGATCAACAACACCGTGGGCGCAATCCGGCCTCTCATTCAACAGATCGAGATGAGGCTGGAGCGGAACACATTGGACAACGACTACCTGCAAGAAAAACTCCAGGAGATTCGAGGGAGCGCTGACCGCACACTAGAAGTCGCACGGCAAATCGGGCGACCTTTCGAATCAGCCCCCTTACAGCTCATAGACGTGAACGAATCTATCGCCGCGGCCTGGGCCGAACTGGCCGCCCCCGTCGGCGTCACGGTAGAAATCGAGCATGGCCAGAACATGCCCCCGGTTACCGCGACCCGCCAACTGGACGAAGTCTTCCGCAACCTGATGACAAACGCGCTGGATGCGATGGCAGATGAAGGTGGCTCTCTGCAAGTTCGCAGCCGCTGTGTAGGCAACCGCTCGGTCATCGTGACGGTCAAGGATACCGGCCCTGGTATCCCACCACAGATCCGCGACAAGGTTTTTCACATCGGCACCACGACCAAACGAGGCGGTATGGGGTATGGGCTATGGTGGTCCCGCACATTCTTGCGCCGCTTGGGTGGAGACATGGTCGTGGAAAGCAAACAGGGGAAAGGCTGTACGTTCACGGTCACGCTGCCGGTAACACAAGGCGTAAAGAAATAGGATGCGCTCGGAGGGGAACTTGCCTCCGCGTATATCGGGCAGAGGAGGAGCCATGGCCAGACAACACCATATTCTGATAGTCGAGGACGAAGAACGATGGCGCGAACACATCTTCCGTGAAACCCTGGAGGATAGTGGGTACCAGGTCAAGACGAGCAGCAGCTATGGCGAAGCGGTCGCCGCCCTGGGCCAACAAGCCTTCGACCTGGCAGTGATTGACGTCAATCTGACTGGTCTCTCCGGCAACCGGGACGGCGTGCGGGTGCTCGAATACGTGGCCTCCATGGAGCCCAGGCCACTGGCCGTCGTCGTCAGTGGCTCCAAGACCTGGGCCGCTGCTGAGAAAAGTGTCAGAAAGTTCCAGCCCATCGCTTTTCTCGACAAGACGACGTTCGACGTCGCCGAATTCATCGCCCTGGTGAGAGGCGCCCTCGCTACACCGCAAGGGTAGAGGCCAGCCTGGCAGGAGAGCCGCGTATGACCGATAGACAGGCGATCTTGATCGTAGAGGACGACGTCGAGTGGCAAGGAGTTCTGAAAGAACCCCTGGCAGACGAAGGATATGAAGTCACCGTCGTCGCTGGCTACCAGGACGGCCGCCAGGCCCTGGAAGCGCGCTCGTTCAGCCTGGTAATCCTGGACCTGCAATTGGATGAGACGGCCCCCATGCTAGATGGAGAGCGGCTGCTGGCCCACATTTCACGGCTCTATCCAGGTACGCCGTGTATCGTCGTCAGCGGGCGAGGGGACATCCGGGTCGTGCGGGATGCCTTTAAACAGTACCACGTCGTGGACTATATCGCCAAGAACCGGTTTGACATCCCCACCTTCGTGGATGCAGCCGGGACAGCCCTGGCAGCCGCCCTCAATCCTGTGGCCCTGCGTCGCACGTTGGACGACCGATTCGATCTCGAGGAGATCAGGAACCTCTGCTTTGACCTGAACATTGACTTCGACGACCTGCGCGGCGAGGGCAAAAAGACCCGCGAGGTGGTGGCCTACTGCCAGAGACGTGGCCGCCTGCAAGACCTCGCCATCAGGATCGCTGCACTGCGTCCCGCATCTCTTTGAAAGCATCGGCCAGCCAGCCACATCCAGCCAATCCACCAGCACGCTTGACACTTCCTGATCCTGGCATATAATTGCGCAGGTTACTTTCGGAGAGGAGAATGCATGTGACGGAGGAATACACGCAAACACAACCCAGGACCGTCGCCGAATTACAGCCCAAGATGTGCCTGCAGGGCCGCGTCAAAGAAACCCAGTTGTACGGTGCGGTGGTGGACCTCGGCCTCGAATACGACGGCGTAGTCCATATCTCGCAACTTGCCCCCCAGCGGGTCAACCGCGTCTCTGACATCGTTCACCCTGGAGACGTGGTGACCGTGTGGGTCACCAAGGTGAACCCAGAGAAAGGTCGCATTGGCCTGACGATGGTCGAGCCTCCCCAGGTGGATTGGCACGAGTTGGCAGAAGGGCAGGTTCACACCGGTACCGTGACACGGCTCGAACGCTATGGTGCCTTCGTTGACATCGGCGCAGAGCGCGCTGGCCTGCTGCACGTGCGGGAGATGTCCAGTGGCTATGTTCGCGACCCATCTGAACTGGTGAAGGTCGGCGAACAGGTCGAGGTGCGCGTACTGAGACTCGACCGGGACAAGCGACGCATTGACCTGACCATGATGGGCATTGGCGACGAAATGGAAGACGAGCCCGAAGACGAAGAACCCGCCAAGACAGCGATGGAAGTCGCGCTCCACCGGGCTCGGGCTCAACAGCGGGAGC
>DATKWP010000015.1:0-3498 GCA_035529535.1 Anaerolineae bacterium
AGGGTGAAACGTGAAACGTGAAACGTGAAATGTGAGACATGCTGCGTATTGCGTGCTGCGTGACGGTGAGGGAGGCATGACGAAACGAGAGGTTGTCAGGCAGGTACTGGAGGGGAAACGCCCCCCCTACGTGCCGTGGAACATCGGGTTGACCGAGGAGGCGCGGGCCAAACTTGAGCAGCATTTCGGCCAGGCGAACCTGGAGGAGGTGCTGCAAAACCACTTTCTCGGGCTGGGGAATGCGATTGGCTTGTTCACCGACCTCGGCCAGAACTGTGTTCAGGACGTGTTTGGGGTGGTGTGGGACCGGAGCATTGATAGGGACATCGGCAACGTGAAAGGCTGTGTCTTGCCGGAGCCCACGCTGGCCGGCTACGATTTCCCCGACCCGCTGGACCGCCGCTTCTTTGCCGACATCCCGGAGCGGATCGAGCGGTTCGGCGACCACTTTCGCGTCTTTCAGATCGGTTTTTCCCTCTACGAGCGGGCCTGGACGCTGCGCGGCTGGGAGAACCTGATGATGGATTTCCACGACCATCCGGATTTCGTCAACGATCTGCTGAATGCGATCGCGGATTACAACGTGGCCCAGATCAAGAAAGCGCTGACATACGAGATTGACGCAGTCTACTTTGGCGACGATTGGGGCATGCAGCGGGGCCTGCAAATGGGACCACGGGTGTGGCACACGTTTATCTACCCCGTGTTGAAACGGATGTACGGGGTCGTGCGGCAGGCGGGCACGTTCGTGATGATCCACTCCTGCGGGGACGTGGACGAGTTGTTCGACGACCTGATCGAGATCGGCTTGAACTGTTTCAACCCGTTCCAGCCGGAAGTGATGGACGTGAGCTCTCTCCTGCAACGCTACCGGGGCCGCCTGGCCTTCCACGGAGGCCTTTCGACCCAGCGGACGCTGCCGTATGGTTCCACTGCTGACGTGCGCCGGGAGACCGAAACCCTGCTGGAATTGGGGCGCGACGGCGGGTACATCTTTGCCCCGGCCCACGACGTCGAGGGGGACGTGCCGCTGGAGAGCATGTTGGCGTTCATCGAGGTCATCCAGCAGCAGCCGGGGTACGTGGCCGGGAGTTAATAAGGCGCAGGGGTCTGGCAAGAGCACAGAAGCGCGGGGTGGTCTTCCCTGGCAGAGTATAGTACAATACGCTGCCAGGGAAGCGATCCTTGAAGGAGATGCCGATGGAATTGCTGTCTGTGTCGCTGGCCCTCTCGCCGGTGATCATCCTCTTGTTGCTGCTCGTCCTGCGCCGCGCGCCCGCCGACGTGGCGGGTGTCGTCGGGTGGATCGTGGCCATGATCGTCGCCTGCATCTATTTTCAAACCCCTCTGCGCATTGCGCTCCAGGCCAGCCTGGGCGGGATCGTGGCCTCGCTCCCCATTGCCCTGGTCGTGGCGACCTCGATGTTGCAGATGACGATCATGCTGGAGACGGGAGCCATCGCGCGGGTGGTGGCCTTCCTCAAGGTGGTGGCGCCCGGTAACCCGGTGGTGCGGATGATGATCATCAGCGTCGGGTTTGGCACGCTGTTGACGGCGCTGGGGGCAGTGCCGGTCTCGATCCTGCCGCCCATCCTGCTCGCCCTGGGGTATTCTCCCTTCGCCGCCATCGCGCTGCCGGCCATCGGGTACGACGCGCTGTGCACCTACGCGCTGTTGGGCATCCCGGTGGTCGTCTTTGCCGGGTTCGTTGGCCAGCCGGTGGATCAGGTTGGCCACTATTTCGCCCGCTTCATGCCGGTGATCAGTACGTGCATCGCGCTGGGGATGTTGTGGATCGTCGGCCGGTGGAGGTTGGTGTGGCGGGGGCTGGTGCCGGCACTCGTCGCCGGGCTGACGGCGGGCTTTATCGCCATCGGCATGAATAGACTGGGGATGGTGACGCTCACGGGCATCGCGGCCGGGCTGGGGGTGGTCCTGGCCATGCTCGTCTATCTCAGGGTCACCGGCCGGCCGCTGGTGGACCGGGGTGTACTCCGCCAGGGTGTTCCTTCGCCTGGTCTAGGGCAAGTCCAGGGGAGCGGGCGGGGACTGTCGCTGGGGGCGGCAGTCTCGCCCTGGATCATGCTGACCGTCATCTCGCTCCTGGCCAACGCTCCTTTTCTGCCCTTCTTCGACCTGACTTTCCGGCGCTGGGCGATGCCGGTGGAGATCATCCCCGGTGCCCCGGAGAAGGTGCGGCTGTTGTGGCAGGCCTATTTCTGGATTCTGGTGACGACGCTGCTGGCGCTGCCCTTCCTCAGGCCCACGCGGGCGCAACTCAGCGCCTCGCTCCGCAAGTGGCTGAAGCGGGCCCCGCGACCGGTGCTGGCGGCGGCGGTATTCTTCGCCATCGCCTTCGTCATCAATCACTCGGGCAAGGGGGTGGACTGGCAACTGGTGGACCCGGGCCGTAACATGGTCTACGTGGTGGCCGCGGCCTCGGCGGCGGCGTTCGGCCGCTCCTACCCGCTCGTCGCGCCGTTCCTGGGGTTGTTGGGCGGGTTCATCAGCGGCTCTGAGACTTCGTCCATCGCCATGCTGACGGCGCTGCACCTCTCGACGGCGGAGCGCATCGGTGCGCTGGGAGTGCTGATCGCGGCCGCGAGTGGGATTGGCGGAGGGCTGGCGAGCGTCATCTCACCGGCCAAACTGCAGAACGCGGCGGCCAGCATTGACCGCATCGGCCAGGAGTCGCAGGTGCTCCGCACGACGTTCGTGATCGCGCTGATCATCACCGCAGTCTGCGCGCTGATGACGTTGTTGTGGGCTTTCTAGCCTACGCCTCTGGGCGCTGGGGTTGTAGATGCAATGCCAGTATTGACTTCTGCGCCGGGTTCAGTTATACTTTAGGACATCGCGGATGAGTACATCCGTATCTAGAGGAGACTAGAAGATGAATAAAGACCTGGGCTTTCGACCTGGGCGAGGCTGTAGCGTGTGGGTTATCCTGGGAGTGGGCCTCGGGCTGCTGGTGGGCATTGGGTTGACCTGGTACGGGTTCACCCGCACCGGGGGTGGGCAGCGGGCGACAGTCCAGCCATCGGCCACGCTGCCGGCCACCTCGTTGCCGTCACCCGTGCCCACGTTGCCTCCCACCGATACACCGCCACCGACGTTCACGCTACAACCTACCCCGGTTCCGCCGACGGCGACTCCGGCCATCTCCAACGTCGTGGCCGGCGCCGACGGAGCCAACGTCCGCACGGGGCCAGGTATCAACTTTTCGCGCGTGGGGTATCTTGACCCAGGCGCTCAAGCGCGGGTCATTGGGCGCTATGGCGGTTGGTGGCAGATTGATTACGGCGGTAGCCCGGGGTGGGTCTATGGCGAGATCGTCACCCCTGCCAATACGGAGAGTGTGTCAGAGGTACAACCGCCCCCTTCGCCGACGCCTGTGCCGCCCACGGCCACTCTTCCTTCTCCTCCTACCGCCACGTCCGCGCCGGCAGCGCCGACGGCGACTCCGGGGCCACCGGCCGGGTTTCGCGGCCTGGTGCC
>DATKWP010000016.1:0-13085 GCA_035529535.1 Anaerolineae bacterium
CAGGTGGCAGTCTACAGGCTACGTTGTTTATCAGCTACAAAGATGCTCGACCACCCAGTGTCCTCAGCGCCGGTAGTGCTTGGCCACACGGGGTTGGTTACAGTATGAGCCTTAGTCCCGATATGCTCTGCCTCCCAAGAAATGCTGAGCCGCCGACCCTTGCTTCTACAGAGATGGCGGCATCTTAGTCCTTTCTCAGCCTTCCTTTGCGAGCATGTACAGATACTTATTATACCAGAATATCCGCCAACTTGTCAAGCATTTCTAGTCATTCTAAGAATTTGTTCACAAAGATATGCTGCCATCTCTCCTCGCTTGTCAGAGGAGAGATGGCTGCATATGTCAAGTAGATCCCATTCCCAACGAGACCCGCCTCAAGCCGCCCCTGGCACTAGAGTGGGAGTACAAGACCGGCAGCAAGATATGAGGCTCGTCTCCAGCGTCAGTTGACGCTACCGTTTACGTGGGGTCTTCAGACCACCACGTCTACGCGCTGGATGCCAGGACCGGCGGGGTCAAGTGGAGCCATGAGACCGGCGGCGAGATCTTTTCTTCACCTGCGGTCGTTGATGGCGTGGTCTACATCGGTTCCTACGATGGCAGGCTCTACGCCCTCGACGCAAAAAACGGGGACCTGATCTGGAGCTTTGTCACCACGGAGGGCGAGGAGGTGCGTTCCTCGCCTGCGGTAGCCGATGGCATCGTCTACGTGGGGTCGCACGACGACAACTTTTACGCCGTGGAAGCCGCGACCGGCAGCCTGGTGTGGAAGTTTGAAACAGGCAGCCTGGTTTCTTCCTCGCCGGCGGTGGTGGACGGCGTGGTCTATTTCGCGTCGTGGGACAGCAAGGTCTACGCCCTGGACGCCAAGAGCGGCGGACTGCTCTGGCAGTACCCAACGGGAGACGCCGTGTTCTCCTCACCGGCCGTCGTGGACGGCGTGCTCTACATCGGTTCGGACGACAAGAACGTCTACGCACTGGACGCCAAGACCGGCGCGTTGGTCTGGAAGTACGAAACCGGGGACAACGTGCGCTGTTCGCCCGCCGTGGCCGAGGGGAAGGTCTACATTGGCTCCTACGACGAAAAGTTCTACGCCCTGGATGCCAAGACCGGCAAGCCGCTCTGGAGCTACGAGACGGGGCATTGGATACGGTCACAACCAGCAGTGGCCAACGGTGTGGTCTACTTCGGCTCCTTTGATGATGTATTCTACGCGCTGGACATCGAAACCGGCGAATTGCTGTGGAGCTACAAGGCAGGCGGTGCCATCTCCTCAGCGCCGGCAGTAGTCGATGGGATGGTATACATGACGTCTTGGGATGGTTCGGTCTACGGCTTTGGTTCCATGCAGTGATCCCTGCCACGCTGCCCTTGGAGTTTTGAGCAACAAGAAGGCCCGGCGATTCGCTCGCCGGGCCTTGCATAGTCCAGGGCACTGTGTCGATCTTAGGGCAGGCTTCCCACGGTGATTTGGAGTTTGTTGGTTTCCTGACCTGACGTGGCTGGCGGCGAAGGCCAGGCAAGCACCAGGTCTCCTTCAACCGTAAAGCCGCTGCTGAAGTCGAGCCCTTTCACCTGCCAGGTACTCCACCCAGAGCCGGTGAAGCTCCCCAGGGGATTGCCATTGAGCGTGACGTTGTTAAAGTTCACCGATGTTCCAGTTGCTCGGTTGACGACGTCGAGTTGCAAGTAGTTGAGTGACCCTAGATCACCAAGGTTCAGCTCCATGCAGTAACTTGGATTAGCGTCCACCCGGGCAGCTAACACCTGAGTTGCGGCGTCGTAAATGAACTTCACATGATTGGTCGCATTCCAAGAGCCGTATGGCGTGGACCCGTCACAGACAACACCCCGGTAGAAATCATTCTGCACGCTCGGGCTGAAGGCGGGATTACCGAGGATGCCCTCGAAGCCCTGGAGGCCACCCGGATTGATGAGGTTCCTGTACTTCACGGCTGCTTTCAGGGTAGCGTTCGAGTCGTAACCCGGCGTCACAGTGACCGTCACCTTCGGGTAGACCAGGTCGGTGCAGTCCACCGCTTTGTCCATCCAGTCTGCGACCACACTGCTCTTGCTGGCGTTCCACACCCGGTAGCGGACAGTGGCTCCCATAGGCAGCCAGACTTGACCGCCATTTTGGAACCAGCCGACGCCCGAGATCTCGAACCAGCCGTCGCTAGGGTCGGTGAGGACGATCTTCATGTAGCAGAAGTCATCGTCCTTGAGCGGCGTGCAGTCGATGGGCTTGTTCTTCCACGGGCCAGCGATGCTCTTGGCTTTGTCCCACAGCCGGTAGTTGACGCTGGCGCCCTTCGGCAGCCAGGCCACGCCGGTCGCGGTCTGGAACCAGCCCACGCCCGAGATCTCGACCCAGCCGTCGCTCGCCCCCAGGTCAATGTCCAGGTTGCAGAAGTCTTCGTCCTTGAGCGGTGTGCAGTCGATGGGCTTGTCCTTCCACGGGCCAGCGATGCTCTTGGCTTTGTCCCACAGCCGGTAGCGGACGGTGGCACCGTTCGGCAGCCAGGCCACGCCGGTTGCTGTCTGGAACCAGCCCACGCCCGAGATCTCGACCCAACCGTCGCTCGCCCCCAGGTCGATGTCCAGGTTACAGAAGTCTTCGTCCTTGAGCGGTGTGCAGTCGATGGGCTTGTCCTTCCACGGGCCAGCGATGCTCTTGGCCTTGTTCCACAGCCGGTAGCGGACAGTGGCACCGTTCGGCAGCCAGGCCACACCTGTCGCTGTCTGGAACCAGCCCACGCCGGAGATCTCGACCCAGCCGTCGCTCGCGCCCAGGTCGATGTCCAGGTTGCAGTACTCGCCCGTGAGGTTCCAGTCCTTGCCGCAGTCGGCGGCTGAGAACTGCTTGTCTTTCCATGGACCAGCGATGCTCTTGGCCGCGTTCCACAGGCGATAGCGGTAGCCCTTGACCGGCTTGACGTCGAGCCAGGCATCGTTCTGGAACCAACCCACGCCCGAGATCTCGACCCAGACCCCGGACGGGAGCACGATATGCACCTTGCATTGCGGCACCAGCGGGGTGCAGTCCACCGTCTTGGTCTGCCAGCCGGTGTGTGCCCCGTTGACATCGTAGGCGTCGTAGCGGAACGAGGCGCCCATCGGCATCCACTTGTAGTTGCCATTGGTGAACCAGCCCACGTTCTCGATGAGGACCTTCGCCCAGACGCCAGCCTCCAGGCTCACCAGCATGTTGCAGTAACCAGGCTTGAGCGCACTGCAATCCTGATCCACCTCCTTGATCTGCCAGCCGGTGTGGACCTTCTGGCTGGAGTCATAGGCATCGTAGCGGAACGAGGCCCCCGTCGGCATCCACTTGTAGTCGCCGTTATTGAACCAGCCCACGTTCTCGATGACTACCTTGCCATCACCACCGTCCAGGTCAACCAGCATGTGGCAGTAGCCAGGCTTGAGCGCACTGCAATCCTGATCCACCTCCTTGGTCTGCCAGCCGGCGTGAACCTTCTTAGTGGAGTCGTAGGCATCGTAGCGGAACGAAGCCCCCGTCGGCATCCACTTGTACTCACCGTTCCCGAACCAGCCCACGTTCTCGATGTAGACGTAACCGTCGCCACCCTCCTCCAGGTCAATCAGCATGTTGCAGTAGCCGGGCTTGAGAGCAGAGCAGTCCTCGCCTACCTGCTTGGTCTGCCAGCCGGTGTGGACCTTCTGGGTGGAGTCGTAGGCATCGTAGCGGAAGGAGGCACCCGTCGGCATCCACTTCTGGGCACCGTTTCCGAACCAGCCCACATTCTCGATGTACACCCAGCCGTCGCCACCCTCCAGGTCAACCAGCATGTGGCAGTAACCAGGCTTCAGAGCCGAGCAGTCCTCACCTACCTGCTTGGTCTGCCAGCCGGTGTGGACCTTCTGGGTGGAGTCGTAGGCATCGTAGCGGAACGAAGCCCCTTTCGGCATCCACTTGTGATTGCCGTTCTGGAACCAACCGACGTTCTCGATGTAGACTTTGCCGTCGCCACCTTCCTCCAGGTCAATCAGCATGTTGCAGTAGCCGGGCTTGAGCGCCGTGCAGTCCACTTTCTTGGTCTGCCAGCCGGTGCGGACTTTCTGGGTGGAGTCGTAGGCATCGTAGCGGAACGTGGCACCGCCCGGCATCCAGACCTTGGCGCCGTTCTGGAACCAGCCCACGTTCTCGATGAGCACCCAGCCGTCGCCCCCGTCCAGGTCCACCTGCACGTTGCAGTACTCACCCGTAAGGTCCCAAGCATTGCAGCAATCTGCTGCCGTGAAGACTTTGCTCTTCCAGCCGGTGTGCACGTGCTTGGTGGCATCGTAGAGGTCATAGCGGTAGGTCTTGGTGGGGACTACTTCGAGCGTGGCACCGTCCTGGAACCAGCCCTTATTCTCGACAAGAACGTAGACCCCTGGTGGGAGCTTGACGGTCACTTTGCACCCGGGCACTAGCGGCGTGCAGTCCACCTCTTTCGTCTGCCAGCAGGTGGACTTGCCGTTGATGTCCAAAGCCCTGTACTTGAAGGAGCTCCCCATCGGCATCTGGACTACGTCGCCGTCCTTTTTCCAGCCCACGCCGCCGTTGATCTCCACCTGAGCCCAGACGCCCTTCTCAAGCTGTACCTTCATCGCGCAGTAGTCCGGTGCCAGAGGTGTGCACTCTGCCAAGTCCTTCGTCTGCCAGCCGGTGCAGATGCCCTTGGTGGCGTTGCAGGCCCGGTACTTGAAGGAGGTTCCCTTCGGGATCTGGAGTTCAGCGCCGTTTTGCTTCCAACCGACGCCGCCGTTGATCTCCACCCAGGTGTCAGCAGGGATGTCTACCTCCATCGCGCAGTACCCGGGTGCCAGGGCAGAGCAGTCTGCCAAATCCTTCGTCTGCCAGCCGGTGCAGATGCCCTTCGTCTCGTTGCAGGCCCGGTATTTGAAGGAGGTGCCAGATGGCATCTGCAGTTCAGCGCCGTTTTGCCTCCAACCCACGCCGCCGTTGATCTCCACCCAGGTGTCAGCAGGGATGTCTACCCCCATCGCGCAGTAGCCCGGTGCCAGAGGTGTGCACTCTGCCAAATCCTTCGTCTGCCAGCCAGTGCAGATGCCCTTCGTCTCGTTGCAGGCCCGGTATTTGAAGGAGCTACCAGACGGCATCTGGAGTACTTCGCCGTCCTGCTTCCAGCCCACGCCGCCGTTGATCTCCACCCAGGTGTCAGCAGGGATGTCTACCCCCATCGCGCAGTAGGCCGGTGCCAGGGCAGAGCAGTCTGCCAAATCCTTCGTCTCCCAGCCGGTGCAGATGCCCTTGGTGGCGTTGCAGGCCCGGTACTTGAAGGAAGTTCCCCTCGGCATCTGGAGTTCAACGCCGTTTTGCCTCCAGCCCACGCCGCCGTTGATCTCCACCCAGGTGTCAGCAGGGATTTCCACCTTCATCGCGCAGTACTCGGGTGCCAGGGCTGAGCAGCCTGCCAAATCCTTCGTCTGCCAGCCGGTACAGATGCCCTTGGTGGCGTTGCAGGCCCGGTACTTGAAGGAGGTGCCAGATGGCATCTGCAGTTCAGCGCCGTTTTGCCTCCAGCCCACGCCGCCGTTGATTTCCACCCAGGTGTCAGCAGGGATGTCTACCCCCATCGCGCAGTAGCCCGGTGCCAGAGCAGAGCAATCCACACTGAAGTCCGTCCAACCGGTGCAGATCCCCTTTGTGGCGTTGCAGGCCCGGTATTTGACGGTGGTATCCTGCTCGGCCTGAAATGTCTGGCCGTTTTGTTTCCAGCCTACGCCTCCGTTGACCTGCACCCAGGTGCCTTCGGGAATGCTCACCGTCACGGCGCAGTCGTCGGTGGAGCCCGCGAACGCCGTGTATGCAAAGCCCAGTGCCAGCACCAGGCCCAGCAGTGCTCCGACCAGGAGCTTGCCTTTATGGTTCTTGATCGCGCTCATTTCCTTTCTCCTTGTCACTCATAATAGTTTGTGAAATCAACTGGCAGAAAGTTTTTTCACCGTCCCCTGGTCTTATACCATCACTCCCTTCCCTTGTTTCGGCCAGAGCGATGTACTCCCCGTGTGACCCGTTGAAGAGGACACACGGGGCGTTCCACTACCCGATGCCCGGCCCAGGCCCACTTTCCCCAGCGGCCTGCTCAGCCCATCCGTTGTGGGACGGGCGCCACTGAAAACAAAAAGGCTCACGGGGAGTATGCCCCGTGAGCCCTATCAATCATTACCCAGGACCCAACGATACGGATGCCAGAGTCTTCGACAAGCAGGTGGCAGTCTACAGGCTACGTTGTTTATCAGCTACAAAGATGCTCGACCACCCAGTGTCCTCAGCGCCGGTAGTGCTTGGCCACACGGGGTTGGTTACGGTAAGAGCCTTAGTCCCGATATGCTCTGCCTCCCAAGAAATGATGAGCCGCTGACCCTTACTTCTACAGAGATGGCGGCATCTTAGTCCTTTCTCGGTCTTCCGTTGTGAGCGTCTACGCACATATTAGTATACCGGAACATCCACTGCTTGTCAAGTATTTCTAGCCATTTTAGGAATTTGTTCACGGAGACGTGCAGCCATCTCTCCTCACTTTCATGCACATCACCTCCCCACGATATCTCCAGCCATTTGTTTCGCGGTTTCCATGGCTCTGTCACCCAGCGCATCCGGCGTGGAACAAAACGGGACGACGTACTTGCCAACGACGTCCCATTGCTCATACCGACCCTCCCTGTCAAACATCTCCTGGATGAGGTCGGCATTCTCCTCAACCGGACCGCCACAGGTAACGAGGAGCGCTATCCGCTTGCCTTTCAGCAGAGACGTGTACTTGGGGCTGCCATATCCGGTGACCAGGCAATTGTGGCGGTCAATTCTTCTAGTTCCGGCTGACACTGACGCCCAGGTTGTCGGCGTGGTCGCTGACGCGCTCCAGGTTGCGCAACGATTCGACGAACAGCACGTCCGCTTCTGGCTTGCACATCCCTGCGCCCAGGCGCTGGATGTGGCGCTGGCGGGCCTCCAGGTAGAGCGCGTCGAACTCGTCTTCCAGGTCACACGCCTGCTGTGCCAGCACCCGGTCGCCGTCCCGCACAGACTGCAAGGCACACGTGTAGGTGGAGTGTGCGTGCTGGCACAGCCGGTCCAGGTCCTGGAGCGCCTGCGGGCTGAACGTCACACGTTGGGCGGTCTTCCTCTGTGCAGCCTCGGCCAGGTCCTCGGCCAGGTCACCCACGCGCTCGACGTCAATGATCAAGTTCTTGATCTGGAAGCAGCGCCGCTGCTGGGACGCGCTGAGATCCTCCTGCATCAACGTATTGACAAAGCCTTCCAGGATTTTGCGCGTCGGGTCAACCAACTCCTCCTCCTGCTTCACCACCCACGCAGCGGCCTCAATGTCTTCTTCAACCAGCGCCTGACGGCTGCGTTCGAGCATGTGGGCCGTCACCTCGCCCATGCGATACAGTTCCCGCATGGCCTCCGTCAGCGCCACAGAGGGCAGACGATACTGGCGTTCGTCAATGTACGCCGTGAGCCTGGCCTTTTCTTCGCGCTTGCTCTGCGGTATCAACCACCCGGCCGCCCGCGCGATCTGTCGAATGAAAGGGAAGAGTACGATGCTGACGGTGACGTTAAAGATGGTGTGTGCGTTGGCGATCTGACGTGGGAGCGCAGGTGAAGTGCGGCTGACGAGCGCGGTGAAAGGCCCGATGATCGGCAGGAACAGCACCACGCCGATGACGTTGATCAGGATCTGGGCCATGGAGGCCCGCCGGGCAGGCCGCGAGAGGCGGGCGGAGGCGATCAGCCCCATCACACAGGAGCCGATGTTGGCGCCCAGGAGCAGGGCGATGGCGCCGCGCAGTTCGATCACTCCGCTCATGCCCATCGCGACGAGCAGTGCGGTGATGGCTGAACTGGACTGGACGACGGCTGTCGCAACTGTGCCCGCCAGGACGCCGGCCACGGGGGTTCGTCCCATCGTCGTCAGCCACACCGCCACGGCCGGCTGGGCCGCCAGGACTTTCAAGGCCCCCGACATCGTGTTCATCCCCACGAACACGATGCCAGCCCCCAGGATGATTTCCCCATACGTGCGCCCGTTGCGGTGCGGGAGGAACTCGATCAATACGACGCCCAGGACGACGAAGAGCAGGCTCACGTCCCCGATCTTGAAGGCGACCATTTGGCCGGTAAGCGTCGTGCCGATCTCCTGCCCCATCATCACGCCGACCGCCTGCTCGAGCGTCATGAGGTTGGCGTTGATCAGCCCGATCATGGTGACCATCAGCAGGCCGCTCGACTGAATCAGGGCCGTCGCTGCAGCGCCGAAGAACGCGCCCTTGAGCGGCCTGTTGGTCATGCGGTCCAGCCACTCCTGGATGCGGCTGCCCGCCAGTTTTTCCATCCCCGCGCTGAGCAGGCGGATGCCGAACAGAAACAGGGCCAGGCCACCCAATACCTGGAGCACGCCGATTACGGCCATATCCCCCCTCCACTCTATACACCCTCCCGCAGGTTGGGAACCTGCGGGAGGGTAGGCTGACCACCATCATAGCAGAGGTGCCCCGCACTGTCAAAAGACAACTGACCCTAAAGGTCTTCAAAGCGATTCCTATCGCCACCTTTAGGGTCTCGAACTGGTCCGCAGCGGATTACACCTCTGCGCCGGCTTGCTCCTTGCTGCCCTGCGACACCCAGACCAGGCTGATCAGGAACCCGACGAACAGGATCGCCGCGCCGCTGAGGTAGGGGGAGTTGACGTTCACGTCGAAGACAAAGCCGGCCCAGATCGGCCCCACGATGCGCCCCAGGCTCATGAAGGAGTTGCACAACCCCATGGCCGCCCCCTGGCCCACCGTGGCGCGCTTGGAGGTCAGGGACATCACCGCCGGGCGCAGGAATGTCTTGGACAGGACGAAGAAGCCCGTGGCGAGCAGGATGGTGGGATAGGTGTTGGCCAACAACAACACCAGGAAGCCGACCGAACCGGTGAACAACGAGGTCTTGATGACGGCGGCGTCTCCCCAGCGCCGGGTGAGCGACCCGGTGAACACTTTGCCAACGGTGGAGACCAACCCAACCACCACCAGGATCGCCCCCACGCGGTCCGGGCCGTAACCGAATTTCTGCAAGGCATACAGCCCGAAAACGGCTTCAAAGTTGGCCAACCCGAAACTGGCCAGGAAAACCATGAACAGCAGAATCCCGATGGGGCTGGATAGCGCGCGCCACAGTTCGCCAAGCTGCACGGTCCTGACCTTGCCACCCGCCTGCCGGCGGGCTTCAGGGGAGAGTGATTCAGGGAGCAGGAAAAAGACCAGGATCATGGTCAGCAAGGAGAGTGCAGCGGCGGCGAAGAACGGCGTCGAAAGGGAGATATTGCCCAGCCAGCCGCCGAAACCCGGCCCCAGGATGAGGCCCAGCCCCATGGCGGCTCCCAGGATGCCCATCCCGCCTCCCCGGTCTTCGTCCGAGGTGCTGTCGCCGATGTAGGCCATGGCGGTGGACAGCGTGGCCGCGGACAGGACGCCTGACAAGGCCCTGAAGACGAACAGCATCCACAACCGGGTGGCAAACCCGAACAACAGCGACGACAGCCCGTACCCCAACAGGCCGAGCATCAAAATGGGTTTGCGGCCGCGGCGATCGGAAATGCTGCCCCACAGCGGGCCAAAGACAAGTTCCGTAAAAGCGGCAGTGGCGGTGAGCAGGCCCAACTCGCTGCCGCCGGCCCCCATGCGTTGGACGTAAAAGGGAAAGATCGGGATCACCATCCCAAACCCCAACATGACCACGACCAGGGCGAAGGATAGGATCGTTACTTGCTTGCGGCTGCTCGTTTTCATACGCCCATGCTCCTTCTATGACCGCCGACCGCCGACCGTTGACCACCGAAAAGAGCGATCTCAACTGGTCTCACGGCACTCTGCGGTCATCTGTCCGCGGTCTCCAGGATCTCTACAGCACCTCGCCCCCCATCCACCCGCACGCGGTCACCAGTCTTGAGACGCATGGTGGCGTTGCCGCAACCCACGACCGCAGGAATCCCCAACTCGCGGGCGACGATGGCCGCATGGGATAGGGGAGCACCTACGTCAGTGATGATTGCGATGGCGCGAGGAAAGATCGGCGTCCAACCGACGTTGGTGGTGACGGTGACCAGGATTTCGCCCGGTTGCAGCAAGTCGCCTTCTTCTGGGCTGTCCACGCGGCGCACGATGCCCTCCACGCGACCGGCAGCACCCGCAAAGCCGGTGATGGTGGTGGGAGCTGGCGTAAGCGTTGAACCACGGGCGTCGAAATAGTCACTGCGCCGGTTGGGATCGGCAGCCCACCGCAAAGGATCGAAACGGCCAATGATAATCGCCGGGTAGGGAGGCAGGGCCTTATATCGGGTATAGGTCTCACGCCGGGCGGGGATGTAGGCCACCGGTGTTTCATCGCCGGACAATACGGCCGCGATTTCATCGAGCGACAAGAAAAAGATGTCATCCCCGAGGCTGGTGAGTTCCCCGGCGCGCCGGGCGAACTGGCGGATCAGCCGGGTCAAACGTGTTACCTCGGAACGAACCGCTTCCCGGGTGCGGGCAGCCGCGGCGACCTGGTCGAGCATGCGCTGGATAGCGTTCGCTTTGTGGGGATAGCGGACCTCAAAGCGCTGCCAGGCGGCCGCGTACGCGGCACGCTGTTTTCCCAGGAGTGTCTCAACGTCCACCTGGGCTTGGGTGAATTCTGCCAGGCGCCGGTCGAGCCAATCAGGGTCTTCCTCCGCACCCGGAGCGGACAGTTCCATCTCGTGCGGGCCGCGGTGGCCATAGCGCTCCAGATAAGCATCCCGGCTCATATCGCCGCGTGTCACCTGCGCCAGGCCGACCAGCGGCCCCAGGCTTTCCAGATCGGCCGAGGCGCCCGCCAGGTTCGACATGATGGTGTTGGCGTCGGCTTCTCCGGCCAGCCTGATCAAATCCAGGCGCAACCTGGTGGCGGGGTCAGAGAACAGCATGGTCACGCCGCGCAGCGACCTGCAGGCCTGCAGGAAATAGGGTTTTATTGCCTCTCGCCACAACGACAACAAGATCAACTTGTCCCCACTATGGAGAGCCTGAATCTGCATGCGCTGGCTGCGGCACCAGCCCGGGGTCGCAGCGACAAATTCCGGGATCTTACGCCGATCTCGGCTCACGTACCGTTGGGCTTTGAGCAGTCCCGGCAGCGACGTCCACAGTACTGCAAGAGGTGAAAAGGAAATCATCGGAATGTTCAGGTTGGCCGGAGCGGAGCTGATCATGTCCCCTTGCAGCTCCTCGCGGACATCCTTGCCTACGGCGCGATACACGGAAACGAGCAGGCTCAGGTTGAGATACGGACGACCACAGATATTGCCGCAGAAGGGATAATTTCCGGGGAACTTGATCGGATTCGCCTCGTAGTGGTGAATCCACCACAAAGACCAGGTGCTGGGCGTCATCACATCCGGAACTGCTTCGCTGACGTTCACATTCGACCACAGAAAATCGCCCGTCAGGCTGTCGTTCCATTCACCCGTGGTGGGGTTGTATCCATGTTCAGGGAACTTGGGCATAGATGCCTCCTAACAATGTGGATCGTGATGCGTAATCCGTAATTCGTAATGCGTGATGCGTGAAGAATCCCGGTTCACGGAACACGCAACACGCAACACGGAACACGCGCTTCGTGTTGAGTGTTCCGTAACATCTTACGCTCCAGGCTGCGATAGAGTGACCACGCCCGCGCTGCCGTCCACGGTAATGACTTGCCCGCTGCGGATGCGGCGGGTGGCCACGCTGGTGCCCATGACGGCCGGGATGCCGTACTCGCGGGCGACAATCGAGCCATGACTCATCTGCCCGCCGATATCGGTGACGACGGCAGCGGCACGGGCGAACAGGGGCGTCCAGGCCGGCGTGGTGATCGTGGCTACCAGGATGTCACCCGGTTTCATGAGGCCGAAGTCTTCGGGGCCGTGCAGCACGCGCGCGGTGCCGGTCACACAGCCCGGGCTGGTGCCGGCGCCACGAATGGTATCGCCGGCCTGCTCGCCGTCTTGCGCGGCCACAAGCATGTTTAGATCAAGCCCCATCCACTTGGACTTGGGGGGAAGCACTGGCGGAGGAATCACACGCTTTTCGGCACGCCGCACAGCTTTGCGTTGTTTGACGGCATCGGCCAGGAAATTTGTGGATGCGCCTTTGTCGAGCGCGTCGGCGGCTTGCTCGGCCTCGGCCTGGAACAGCCAAAAGACGTCGTCGGGTTGCTCGATGGCAGCGGCCTGTACCAGCCGGCGTCCCAACTCTAGCAACATCTGCCGCAACTGCGGGTAGCCCAGGCCGAGGCCGGCCAGGCCCTCCTCGCGCATGGGGACGCTCTTTTGCGCCCAGGTGACGAGCCGGCGGAAGAGCCTCAGGCGCAGACCCTTGAGCCGTTTCAGCATCGCCTGGGTCGCCTGTTCGCGCCGCTCGGCGGCAGACTGCTGGCGGGCATAGGGATCGGGACACTGACCGCTGAGGAACATCTTGCACGTATCCAGCAGCGGTGCGGGGTCGTCGGCCGGCACCGGCTTGGCAAAGTCGAGATCGTAGATGATGTGCCCGTACTGTTGCACGTACGCGTGGAAGCGGTTTCGCCACTGGAGCCAATCCTCGGCCTCCACACCCAGCGGAGCCTGTTCGCTGTCGAGTTGGGCGGCCAGTTGCCGGGCTGGCGTGTTGGCGACGTAGGCTGCCAGGGCGGGGCGCGTGCGGCACCATTCGGCGATGTCGTAGAGTGACTTTTCGGCCAGGATGGGGGTGCTGTCGAATCCCAATAAGTAGGTCAGGGCCGGGGGATCATCCTCGCGCTTGATCAGCCGGTCATAAACGCGGGTAAACAGCATCTCGCTCAAGTTGGCATTCGGAAACAGGGCGGATTGGTACAAGGCATAGACGTCGAATGAGGCATCCGCAATCTGACGCACGCCGATCAGAATGTCAGTTGCCGGCAGTTCGTCCAATGGCCTGGCCTGCCAGCGCTGGATGGTTTCCATATAGTGCGGGTGAACCACGTCACGCCAGCGCGTATCCGCCTGCCGCATCATGCGCGGCATGGTAAACGGCAT
>DATKWP010000017.1:0-14385 GCA_035529535.1 Anaerolineae bacterium
ACCTTGTACCTGGCCGGCTATGGGGCAGGCGTCCTGGTCACCCTGATCCAGTGGCTATTCAGTTTCTCCCTGAGCCGAACGATCCGGGAAGCGGGGAAGAAAAATGCCGCAGCGGCCCACCTCGAGACGCTTCTCAAAGAACGAGCCGATGAACTGGCGACCGCCAACGCCCTGCTACAAAAGAGCACGCTTCAACTGCGCACGGCTGTCCAGATCTCCCAGGCGACTGCTGCCGTGCTCGATCCGCATGAGCTGATGCAGCAGGCAGTGAGCCTGATGCGCGAGCGATTTGACCTTCACTACGTGGGGTTGTTCGTGGTTGATCAATCCGGCCAATGGGCGACGCTACGGGCAGGCACCGGTGAGGCCGGCCAGCGCATGCTGGCGCAAGGCACCAGAATCGAGGTAGGTAGCGCATCAGCCCTGGGCTGGAGCATGGCCAGTGCCCAAGCCCGTGTTGCCTCGGGCCTGGATATCATCTCACGCCAAAGCCTGGTCGAAGCAAGTCCACTGTTGGCGGAGACCCGCTCAAAAGTAGCCCTGCCGCTCAGCTCCCGCGGCCGGGTGATCGGCGCCCTGGACGTGCACAGCACCGATCTGGAGGCTTTCTCCGAGGAAGACATCGCCGTGCTACAGACAGTGGCTGACCAGATCGCCGTGGCCCTGGACAACGCCGAGACGTTTGCACAGATCCAGGCAAAACTGGACGAGTTGGAGGCCAGCCAAAAGCGTGCCGTGCGCGAGCGGTGGCTGGATGCTCTGGCTACACAGGCTGGCTCCAGTTACGAACGTACCCGCCCAGGCCTGACGCCCCTCGACGACGCCACAACCTCTGGGGCATCCAATATACTCAGTCAGGCCGTCGAACAGGCGCAGGAGCGGGGAGAGGTAGTCGCGCGGTCAGGGGCCGGGGGGGAGACAAGGGGACAAGGAGACGGGGAGACAAGGGGACAAGGAGAGGGGCAGGCGGGCAACGGGACAGGGCAGGCGGGCAACGGGACAGGGCAGGCTGTCCTGGTGGCACCCATCAGCCTGCGCGGGGAGATCATGGGCGCGCTGGGTTTACACGAGCCGGAAGGCAAGCACTGGTGGACAGACGACGAAATCGCTCTCGTCGAAGCGGTGGCCGACCAAATGGCCCTGGCCATCGAGAACGCTCGCCTGCTGGCAGACACCCGGCAACGCGCAGAACGGGAGCGGCTGATCGCCGATGTCTCGGCTCAAGTGCGAGCCTCGACCGACGTGAACACCATCCTGCGCACGGCGATCCGGGAACTGGGGCGATCACTCCGCGCTTCGGATGGGCTGATTCGACTGGGAGTCGGTGGCGGTGGGTACACCGAGGGTGGCGGTGAAGAACCGAGTGAGGACAAGGGGGTTGAGGGATATGACGGCGCAGGGGCTTGACCTTGACGGCAATGGCGGGCTGAGATTCCTCGCTTCGCTCGGAATGACAAGGGATACTTCGGTGCGACGCCGGATGATCGTGGGGCTGGGCCTGGTGGCCCTGCTGATCCTGTTGGCCATCCTCGTGATGTTCTGGCAACTGAACACACTCAGGAACGCCACCCAGGACGCGAGGGAACAGAACGACCGGCTTGCCCTGGCCCTGGACATTGCCTACCAGGAGACCCAGATGCTGGCGGTCGTCCAGGAGAAGGCCGCCGAGCGTATCCCCGCCATCTTCATCAAGGAAGTGGGGGCGACCATCCGGGCGCTGGAGACCAGGCGAGATGAACTCTGCCATCAACTGCCGCTCCTGCCAGTGGGTGACCCAATGCGCGACTGCATTGAGAGAGCGAGCGAGAGCCTGCAGGATACAATCAACATGGCTGCAGGGACGATCCGGGACGCAGAGGGCGAAAACTGGCCTGCGGTTCACGCTGGCGCAGCGGCGCTCCTGGAGCACCACAACGACGTGGGGTGGCGCTTGTACCAACTGGTCACCCTGACCCACGACCGGCGCGTCCAGGCCGAGGCGCGGGCCAACGAGGCAATGACGAGGATGGTGCTGGTTTCTGTGCCCCTGGTGATGGTTGCACTGGTCATCGCGGCAACGGTGGTCTTCGTCGCTGTGCGGGGCATCACCGTGGGTGTAGAGCAACTGAGCCGCTCGGCGCAACGGCTGGCGGAGGGCCATTTTGAGGAACGCATCCCGGTAGCCAGAAAAGATGAGTTGGGCCGGCTGGCTGACTCGTTCAATCGTATGGCCGAGGAACTGCAGCGTCTGTATAGCGGACTGGAGCAACAGGTAGCGGCACGGACGGCAGACCTGGAACGGCGTAGTACGCAGTTGGAGACCGCAGCGCAGGTGGCGCGCGAGGCGGCAGCGATCCAGGACGTGGGCCGGCTGCTGGACACGACCGTCCACCACATCTCAGAACGGTTTGGCTTCTATCACGCTGGCCTGTTCCTGGTAGATGAGGCCGGAGAATCGGCGGTGCTGCAGGTGGCTTCGTCGGAGGGCGGGCGACACATGCTGGCGCGCGGGCACAAATTAAAGGTCGGCGAAGAGGGGATCGTGGGGTACGTGGCAGCCACAGGAGACTCGCGCATCGCGCTCGACGTGGAAGCCGATGCGGTGTTTCTCAACAACCCCGACCTTCCCGGTACCCGCTCGGAGGTTGCGTTGCCACTCAAAGTCCGAGGGCAGGTCATCGGAGTGCTCGACATCCAATCCACCCAAGAGTCTGCCTTTTCTGAGGAGAACGTGGCGATCCTTCAGACGATGGCCGACCAGGTGGCGTTGGCGATTGCGAATGCCCGCCTGCTGGAGGAGAGCCAGAGTGCACTGCGGGAGTTGGAGACGCTGTACGGACGGCGGGTACGCGAGATCTGGCAGGAGCGACAAGCCCGCCAGCCGGCTGCCTATCGTTACACCGGTGTGGGAGTGGAGGCAGTAGCCCCCTCGTTCGCACTGGAGAGCGGGGGAGCGGGGGCGGCCAGCGAAGGGCAGGCTCGGCTGGTGGCGCCCATCCGCCTGCGCGAACAGACGATCGGCTCTATCGTCTTACAGCGGGATGCTGACCAGAACCCCTGGTCAGCGGAGGAGGTCTCGCTGGTAGAGGAACTGAGCACTCAGATCGCGCTGGCCCTGGAGAACGCACATTTGCTGGAGGAGACACAGCGACGGGCAGAGCAGGAGCAGATCCTTGGTCAGATGACGGCCCGCTTCACCCGCTCCCTCGACATGGACACCCTGCTGCAGACCGCCGTACGTGAACTGGGCCAATTGCTGCAGGTAGACGAGGTATCGGTCCACATCGGACCTCCGCCAGACCGAGTGCGGAATGCGGATTGAGGATTGAGGATTGGGACGAGATTCCTCGCTTCGCTCGGAATGACAGACGAGCATAGGATTGAGCGCAAGAGCGCTCTGGCGGGGATATTTCGATGAGCACGAAAGTGAGAAAAGATGTGGCATCTGTGAGTACGAAAAGCGCTAGCCAGGAAACTACCCCGACTGAGCCAGGCGGCCTCTATACGTGGCGTGAGCAATTGCTGGAAGCACTACTGCGTGGCATGCTCATCGTGGGGCTGTTTGCACTGGTGGGTGGCGGGATCATCCCCGCTATCCAACTCAAACGCCCAGACTTGCTGATCGTGTACCTGGTGGCTTATGCGTCCATGGTCATGGTCACCTTCGTGCGGCGATTGGGCTTCGTCCTGCGAGCAGGGGTACTGCTTCTCCTCCTGTACGCTCTGGGGACACTCGACTTTTCGGTGGCCGGCCTGAGCGGCGATGGCCGCATCTTCCTGTTCACCTTCGTCGTCATCACGGCCATCCTCTTTAGCCTGCGGCACGGCATCGCTGTATTGACGCTCAGCCTCCTGACCATGGCCGTGGCTGCCTGGCTCCTGGTCAGCGGACGGTGGGAGATTCCCATCGAGGTCCAGGCCAATTCTACCAGCAGCGTGGATTGGGTCAGCGGGAGCGTCGTCTTCCTGCTGTTGAGTGCAGGCGTGGTCATCTCCATCACCTATCTGATCCGCAGCCTGGCTCGCAGCGTCAAGACCTCGCAGGATGCAGTTCAAGAGCTGCAAAGCCAACGGGAGAACCTGGAGCAACTGGTGAGGCAACGCACCCAGGACCTGGAATACCGCTCGGTGCAGCTTCAGGCCGCGGCCGAGGTGGCCCGCGACGCGACTACCGCGCGCGAGTTGGACGACCTGCTGAACCGGGCGGTCAATCTGATTCGGGATCGCTTTGGGTTTTATCACGCCGGCATCTTCCTGGTGGATGAACTGGGTGAGTACGCCGTGCTGCGGGCGGCCACCGGAGAGGCAGGACGCCAGATGGTCGAGCAGGGTCACGCCCTGAAAGTAGGGGAGGCCGGCATCGTGGGAGAGGTGACGGCCACAGGCCAGCCTCGGATCGCACTGGACGTGGCGGCCCCCCTCTTTTCCCCCCCCATGGGGGGGGTGCTACCGGAAACGCGCTCCGAGATGGCACTGCCGCTCCGATCAGGGGGTCAGGTCATTGGGGCTTTGGACGTACAGAGCCGGGAAGTGGCGGCCTTTGGCGAGGATGACGTAGCGGTGTTACAGACGATGGCCGACCAGTTGGCGGTGGCCATCGAAAACGTGCGCCTGATCCACGAGATGCAGCAGACCATGCACGAACTCGAGATGGCCTACGGACGCCGCACCCAGGAGTCGTGGCAGGCGGTGGCCCAGGGGCCCAGGCCGCTGCGGGGGTATCGGTACCGGCGGTTGGGGGTTGAGCAAGTCTTCGAGCAGCCTCCGGAAGCCGCTCAGGCCTGGTTGGAGGGCCGTTCCGTGGTCACCAGCACTCCCTTTGAAGCAGGAGGGGACGGGGCGGGCAACGGGGGTACTCACCCGCGTAGCCTGGGGAGCGGCGGGAGCGCCGCGGTGGTGCCCATAAAACTCAGAGATCAGGTGATCGGCGTACTGGGGATGCGCAGCGCGGGTGAGGCCATCTCAGCGGAGGCCGTCTCGGCAGCGGAGGAGGTAGCCAACCGGTTGGCACTGGCACTGGAGAACGCCCGGCTGTTCGAAGAGGCCCGCCAACACGCCGAGGAGCTGACGGCGCTGAACGAACTGGCGCAGGCCTTGACCACCCGACTGAGTGTGGAGGAAGTGCTGGAGGAGGTGTACAAGGGGGCCTCCCGCCTGTTGGACGCCAGGAATTTCTACGTAGCGCTGTACGATCCGGACACCGACGAGGTCACGTTTGCCTTAGACGTCACCGAGGGAGAAGTGCGCACACCGAAAGAAAGCCGGCGGGCTGGCCAGGGACTCACCGAGTACGTCGTCCGCAGCCAGCGCCCGCTGCTCATCCAGGAGAACGTAGTCGAGCGTCTGAAAGAGATAGGAATTGAGATGATCGGGCGGTCTTCCCTGTCCTGGCTGGGAGTACCCCTGAACGTCGGCGACCGTGTGCTGGGGGTGATGGCCGTTCAGAGTTACACGACTCCCCGTACATACGACGAACACGACCGAGATCTGATGACGGCCATCGCCAGCCAGGCGGCCATCGCCCTACAGAACGCTCACCTGTTCGAAGAGGTTCAGCGGCGAGCGACCCAGTTGGCCACCGCGGCTGAGGTAGCACGGGATGCGACTGCCATCCTGGAAGTGGACCAGTTGCTGGACCAGACGGTGCACCTCATCTCCAAGCAGTTTGGCTTCTACCACGCGGGGGTCTTTCTGCTGGATGAGCAGGGGGAATATGCTGCCCTGCGCGCGGCGTCATCCGAAGGCGGGCAACGGATGCTGGCGCGGGGTCACAGGCTGCGGGCGGGTGAGACCGGCATCGTCGGTCACGTAGCGGGGACGGGGGAGCCTCGCATCGCCAGTAACGTGGGCAGCGATGCGGTGTTCTTCAATAACCCCGACCTTCCCGATACGCGCTCAGAGATGGCATTGCCGCTGCAAGTGCGCGGGCGGGTGATCGGGGTATTGGACGTCCAGTCTGCGCAGGAAGCGGCCTTCCCCCCGGACAGCGTGGCGGTGCTGCAGACGCTGGGCGACCAGTTGGCGACTGCCATCACGAATGCGCACCTGTTCCAGGAAGTGCGGGCCGACGTGAAGCGCCGTGCCTTCATCAACGAAGTACTTCAGGCGGCGACCTCATCCCTGGATCCCCACGAACTGTTGGGACGGGCCGGAGAGGCCATCTCCCGCCAGTTGGAGATGCCATGCATGATCCTGGAGTGGGATTCCGAGGATGAGACTTTGCAGACGGTGACAGTCCACGATGGGCTGGGGGCCAACGTGACACCTGCCGAGCCTCTCACGGTCACGGCGGAGATGTACCCGGCCATGTTCAAGGCCATTCACTCTCGACAACTGCAGACGCTGTTCGAGGTGCCGACGCACGTGCGGGACGCCCCCGGGACGGGGGCTGCGAGCCTTGCCCCCGGGACGGGGGCTGCGAGCCTTGTTGAGTTGGTGTGGGAGCTGAATCTGGTAGACGCAGCGCATATTCCCCTGATATCGCGCGATCAGGTGTTGGGCCTCTTGGCGCTGGGCAGGCAGCAAGGGCATCCGCCGCTAGACGAGGGGGAACTTGGCTTCATCGGGATCATCGCTGCCAACCTGAGTGTGGCCATGGAGAACGCTCGCCTGTACCAGGAGGCAGTACGACGGGCCCGCCGTGAACGGCTGGCTCGCGAAATTACGGCCAAAGTGGTCGGCTCGACCGACCTGGCTACCATCCTGAAGACGACGACTCAGGAGCTGGGCCAAGCGATGGGAGCTTCCTATGCGCTCGTCCGGCTGGGCACAGCGTCCCCTACCCCCCCCAGCCCCCCCCCATGGGGGGGGGAGAAAGGGGAGGGGGAGCAGGGAGCAGGGAGTTAGGAGGCAGGTATGGGGGAATGGGTGATTGCGGAATGCCACCTTCCCGAAAGCTGGGAGCTTTCGGGAAGGTTCATGGGGAATGCGGAATGCGGATTGCGGAATGCGTGATTGCGTCCGTGAGTACACCGCCCGTGAGTACACGGGGTTGCGAATCTGCGTTGGAGGTTGTGGGATGAAGCGCTTGATGGTCTTGGTTTGCGTGGGGCTGGGGGTGGGGCAGTGAGTACAGGGGGGGGAGTGCCGGCGGCACAAGCGGTGCTGGCAGGGGAGCGAGGGAGCAGGGGAGTAGAGGAGCGACTTAAATTCATCTCCGAAGTTGCCCGCGCTGCCTCGTCCATCATGGATCTCGACGAACTGCTGAACACCTCAACAGATCTTGTCCGCGAGCGCTTCGACCTATATTACGTTGGCCTGTTTCTGGTGGACGAGCACAGCGAGTGGGCTATTTTGCGGGCCGCCACGGGAGAGGCAGGCCGAGACAACTTGCGGCGGGAACACAAATTGAAGGTGGGTGGGCAATCCATGATCGGAAAGTGTATCGCCCTCAGCCAGCCTCGCATCGCGCTCGACGTGGCTACCGAGGCGGTACGCTTCGACAACCCCACCTTGCCCGAAACCCGCTCGGAGGCGGCACTACCGCTGGTGGCCCGCGGGCGGACTATAGGAGCCATGACCATCCAGAGCAGTCACACGGGTGCCTTTGGTGACGAGGACATTCTTACGTTTCAGATTCTGACTGATCAACTGGCCAACGCGATCGAGAACGTGCGGCTCTTCCAGCGGGCCGAAGAGAGCCTGGAGGAAATGTCGCGCATGCACCAGCGCTACCTGCGGCAGGAATGGCAAGAATACCTGGCGGACGAAGAAGCCCAGGCGCGGGCAGGATACCTGTACGATCACGGCGTGGTCAGACCCGCCGGCGATGCCTCGATGCCAGAAATCGCACTGGCCATGCAACGTGGGGAAACGGTGGCCCTGTCCGAACACCTTCCTGAAGGTGCGGGTGCGGATGGGGATACATCCGCGTACACCCGTGACTTTTCGGGAAGGTTCCCCAATCCGCAATCCGCCATGGCCGTACCCCTGGCCCTGCGCGGCCAGATCATTGGGGCGCTGGGTTTCTACGAGACGGAGCAACCTCGGCGGTGGTCGAGCGACGACATTGCGCTGGTCGAGAGCGTAGCAGACCAGGTGGCCCTGGCCATTGAGAATGCGCGGGCGTACGCAGAACTCCAGAAGACAGCCGAACGGTTGAAAGAGCTGGACCGGCTCAAGAGCCAGTTCCTGGCCAACATGTCGCACGAACTGCGCACGCCGCTGAACTCGATCATCGGCTTCTCCCGGGTGATCCTCAAGGGGGTTGACGGCCCGCTGACCGACATGCAGCACACCGACCTGCAGGCGGTCTACGATAGCGGGCAACACCTGTTAAAGTTGATCAACGACATTCTGGACATATCCAAGATCCAGGCTGGCAGAATGGAAATTTCCATCGAAGACGTCAATCTGTACGAGATCATCGAGGGGGTCATGTCCACAGCGATCGCCCTGGTCAAGGACAAGCCCGTCGAGTTGCAGCAAGCGATAGAGCCGGACCTGCCGATACTGCACGGAGACGGACGCCGCATCCGCCAGGTGCTGCTGAACCTGGTAGGAAACGCGGCCAACTTTACGGAGAAGGGCTTTATCCGGGTGGAGGCCAAGGCCACGCCCAGCGAAGTGATGATCTCAGTGGCCGACAGCGGTATCGGCATCGCAGTGGACAAGCAAAAGACCATTTTCGAGGAGTTCACTCAGGTAGATGGATCCAGCACGCGCCGTTCTGGAGGAACGGGGCTGGGCCTGGCGATCAGCCGGCACTTTGTGGACATGCACGGCGGCCGCATCTGGGTAGAGAGCACAGCGGGCGAGGGGGCGACCTTTTACGTGACGCTGCCGGTCGAGGCTCCTCCCCAGGCGCCTGAGGAAAGTGAGGCGGATGGAACCGCGGATGGAGAAATACACGATGCGGCAGAGGGGGCGGGTGTGGGTGGGCAGCCGCGGAGACTGGTGCTGTGCGTGGACGACGACGAGGGGGTGATCACGCTGTTCCGCCGCTATCTGAGCAAACGCGGCTACCGGGTGGTCGGCCTCAGCGACAGTGCGGCAGTGCTGGAAAAGGTCCGCCAACTCAAGCCTTTCGCCATCACACTGGACGTGATGATGCCCAAGAAGGACGGCTGGCAGGTGATCCAGGAACTGAAGGCGGATCCCGACACCCGCCACATCCCGGTCATCATGTGTACGATCATCAGTGAGAAGGAGTATGGGATTAGCCTGGGTGCGACGGACTATCTGGTCAAGCCGATCCTCGAAGACGATCTGCTGAGCGCACTGGAGCGGTTGGATCGGGATCAAGACCGCCACCGGGTGTTGGTGGTGGACGATCAGGCGGAGAGCCGCAGCCTCCTGCGCCGCATGATCGAGAGCCGGCCAGGGTACGAAGTTTTGGAGGCGTCTGGGGGCCTGGAGGCGATCCGGTTGGTGCGGGAGGAGCAACCCCACATCATCGTGCTGGATCTGATGATGCCAGACATAGACGGGTTTGCCGTGCTGGAGTCAGTGAAGGCGGATGAGGCCACACGTTCGATTCCCATCATCGTGGTGACTGCCAAGGATCTGACCCAAGAAGAACGGGACATGCTCAACAGAGGAGTGGAGGCGCTGCTGCAGAAGGGGCTGTACGAGCAACAGGAGTTGCTGGCAGACGTGGTGGCAGCGCTGGAACGGATCAAGCGCACCGATTCAGCCGGCGCTCACGCCGAGAAGACCTAAAGCACCCCCCCCCCGCATGCGGGGGGGGGGACCGGGTGAGTACACCGAGGGAAAACCTTTAGGGTCTTAAAGTTTCGGGAAGGAAAACAGAGGGAGAGTCAACGCACAAATGGGACAGGACCGATTTGTACATCAAGTGTGGCTAGAGTGTTCTGCGTGTAAGCATCGCACCTTGTTTACGCAGCCGCTCAAGGCCTGCGAGCAGTGCGGCAAGGAGTGGCTCGACGCGCGCTACGACACCGACGCGGTGCGAGAGCTATGGCCTGGGGTGTTGCGCGAGCGCCCCTTCGACATGTGGCGCTATCGGGAACTGCTGCCCTTGCTCGACGACGCCAACAAGGTGACGATGGGGGAGGGGGGAACCCCCCTGCTGCGGGCCGGCAACCTGGGCCTGATGCTGGGATGCCCGCACGTGTACGTGAAAGACGAGCGCCAGGGCCCCACCGGGTCGTTCAAGGACCGGCAGGCAGCGCTGGCTACTTCGGTGATGAAGGAACATGGGATTACCGAGGCGGTGGTAGCTTCTACCGGCAACGTGGCCATTTCGTACTCGGCCTACTCGGCGCTGGCCGGCATCAAGATGTGGACGTTCCTGACGAGCCTGGTGCCATCGGAGAAGATGCGGGAGGTGGCGCTTTACGGGAGCGAGGTGATCAAGGTGACGGCCACTTACGATCAGACGAAGAAGGTGGCGGCGCAGTTCGCGGCGCGCAAGGGGGCGTTTCTGGACCGGGGCATCCGGGACATTGCAGCGCGCGAGAGTATGAAGACGGTCGGTTTCGAGATCGCGGAGCAACTTGCCGCGCTGTTTGGTGATGGCGGACCTTCCCGAAAGGCCGGACCTTTCGGGAAGGAAAAGAGGTCTCAGTGGGGCACACCAGACTGGTATATCCAGGCGGTGAGCGGGGGGATGGGACCGGTGGGGGTGTGGAAGGCGTTCGAGGAGTTGAGAGAAGTGGGCCTGGTGGAGCGGATGCCGAAACTGGCCTGTATCCAGGCGGCCGGCTGCGCCCCCATGGTCAACTCGTTCAACAAGGGGCTGAAGGAAGCGGAACCGGTGCTCAACCCACAGACGCTGGTGATCACGATTGCCACAGGTACTCCAGGCCCCGCGTATGGATATCTGGCGCGTGTGATCCGGGAGTATGGAGGGGCGTTCGAGGCGGTGACGGACGAGGAGATTTTCCACGCCATGCACGTGATGGCCAAGTTGGATGGCCTCTCAATGGAACCGGCGGCCGCGACGGCCTTTGCCGGGCTGTTCAAGCTGCTCAGCAAGGGAGTGATCCGGCGCGACGAGGTGATCGTGGTCAATTGTTCCGGCCATACGTTCCCGGTGGACAAGCATCTGCTGGGAGACGAGTGGGCACGCACGGTGGAATGGCCGGCAGAAATGGAAGAAGGGCTGCTGGGCTCGCTGGGGCAACTCAGCACACAGGTGCAGAGCATCGCCATCATCGAAGATGATCCCCAGGCCACGCGGCTGCTGCGGCGAATTCTGCAGACGCGGGGCGAGTATCGCATCTGCGAGGCCCGCGATGGGGTGGAAGGTCTGGAGATGGTGCGCCGAGAGCGGCCGGACGTGATCTTGCTGGACCTCATGATGCCGGGTATGGACGGCTTTGCGGTGCTGGATGCGCTGAAGGGGGACAAGGACGTGAGCGAGGTGCCGGTGATCGTGATCACGGCCAAGGAGTTGACAGTTGCCGAACGGGAGCGCCTGAGCGGCCAGACGGACAAGTTGATGCAGAAGGGTTCTTTCACCGACGACGAGTTACTGGAGGAGATTCTGAAACGGGCAGGGTCGGCATGAGAAGAGGGGGAGAGGGGGAGAAGGGGAGAGAGGGACGGATGAGCAACGAAGAGGCAGTAGAACGTGCGCCTGGCGCAGAGACAAAGGGGGGTGGGCGCACGCGCATACTGTACGTAGAGGATGACCCCGCCAGTGTCGCGTTGGTCAGCCGTGTGCTGGAGAGCGAAGGCTGTGAGGTCACGTCGGTCGCGGATGGGCTATGCGCTCTGGAGATGGCCAGGCGCGAGGTGCCGGACATGATCCTGATGGACATCAACATCAGTGGGCTGGATGGATACGAGGTCACTACGCGCCTGCGCTCTATCGAGGAGCTGCGGGACGTGCCGATCGTGGCGGTGACGGCCGCCACGTTGAAGGGGGACCGAGAACGAGCGCTGATCGCCGGGTGCGACGGTTACATTCCGAAGCCGATTGACGTGGACCGGTTGCCACACCAGATACGTGCTTTCCTGAGAGGGTTGAAGGAGGAGGTCAAGTCGCAGGAGGAGAAAACAGGGTACCTGGTGGAGTACAGCCGCAAGTTGGTGAACCGGCTGGAGCACAAGATCCGTGAGCTGGAGGCGGCGCACGCGGAGTTGCAGCGGGTGGAAAAGATGAAGTCGGACTTTATCATCCTGGCCAGCCACGAGCTGCGCACGCCCCTGACGAGCATCTATGGGCACGCGCAGCTGCTGATCCAAAACTCGGAGATTGCGGGTTCGCCGGAAGAGGAGGGGAGCCCGCGCTATCTACTGCAGCGGATCGCGGAGGCGACGCAACGCTTGAGCCAGGTGTTCGACGAGATCCGCAACGTTTCGCTGATCGACGCGGATCGGCTGCACCTGGCAGAGGAGCCGGTGGTGCTGAAAGCGCTGATCTACAGCGTAGTGGAGAACCTGAAAAGTTTGGGACCGCGGCGCGACCTGGAGTTCGAGTTCGAGGGGCTGGCAGAGCTGCCGGTGATCAGGGGGGACACACGACGGTTGCATCAGGCGGTATGGAACGTGGTGAGCAATGCGATCAAGTATACGCCCGATGGGGGGCGCTTGCGGATCGTGGGGGAGATTCTGCGGGTGGAGATTCCTCGCTATGCTCGGAATGACACAGAGGGCTACGCTCGGAATGAGACAGAGGAAGAGGAGATGGTGCACATGTGGGTGGAGGACTCGGGCGTGGGGATACCAGCGGAGGAGCGGGAGCGGATATTCAACCGGTTCTACGTGCTAGAGAACACGATTCGGCACCATTCGAGCAAGACGGCCTTCAAGGGGGGTGGGCTGGGATTGGGGCTGGCGGTGGCGCGGGGGATCTTGGAGGCGCACGGGGGGAAAATCTGGGCAGAAAGCGAGGGGTACGACGAGGAGAGTCTGCCAGGGAGCACTTTCCACATGCTGTTGCCGGTGAGACCCAAAAGAGACCCTAAAGGTGGCGATAGGAATCGCTTGGGAAAACCTTTAGGGTCTGCGCCACTCTAGAGGCAGGTTGCCCTGCGCCAGGCGGACACCTGGATCGCGAGCGATCAAGATCAGGCTGACGACGAGGAGGCCGGCTCCGGCCCACTGGAGCAGGGTGAGTCGCTCGCCCAGGAGGAGGAAGGCGAGGAGGAGGCTGACACACAGTTCCAGGAGGCCGACGAGGGAGGTTTCGACTCCTCCCACGCGCTGCAGGGCAGTGAACATGGCGAGGCGCGAGAGGGTGGTGGTCAGTCCCAGGGCGAGGATGGGCAGCCAGGCGGCGGCCGACAGTGGCTCCACCGGCCGCCCCTGAAGAGTGCGCGCCAGGCCCACCACGCAGGCCATGGTAGTGAGCACGTAGAGCGTGGCGGTACGCGACGGCACGCCGGCGAGGACCCACTGGCCCAAGACGAGGTGCCAGCCGTAGGTGGCGGCGGAGGCGAGCATTAGGGCCAGCCCCAGCCAGTCAGGCTCCCCCGGCCCCACCCGCGTCAAGAGGAGCATCCCCAACATCGAGAGTGCCAGCCGCGCCAGGGTGAGACGGGTGAGCGGCTGCCCGGCAGCGAAGAGGAACAAGACCACCCACAACGGGTAGAGGGTATTCAGCAATGAGGCGCGAGAGGCATCCAATCGTGAGAGGCTGGTATAGTAAAGCAAGGAACCGAAGCCATTGACGGCACCCACGCTGATACAGCCGATCAGGCCGTGCCAGGAGATGACGATCTCGCGACGCCACAAGATCAAGAACAGGAGCCAGATCAAGAGGGCGGCTACGAGGGTACGAAAGGCGACCAGGGTGAATGGGGTGACGCCGCTGCGCAGGGCAAGTTTGCCCAGAATGGGCGCCCAGCCCAGGAAGAAACTGGCCAACCCTGTACATAGGATTCCCCAACGTTGCTCGCGGCTCATAGGATTGCGGATTGCGGAACCTTCCCGAAAGTTTCGGTGGGGCACCTTTCGGGAAGGTAAGGCGGATTGCGGATGACGCTTAGACAAAAACGAATCCTGGCTATGCTGGCGCTGGCCGACGTCATGGTCGTGGCAGGCCTGATTTTTTCGATTTTCGGCCGCCTTCCCACTGCGACGGCCCCGGCGGCGTGGGAGCCGCCGCATCAGCCTTGCGAGTGGGAGGCTACGCAACGGCTGGCCGAGGCCGGGCTGGGCGGAACGGTGAGGTTGATCCCCAACGGCCCGCTTCGCTTTGAGATCACCTACCCCCCAGACCCGCAAGAAGGGTACAAAGAGATTCCTCGCTTCGCTCGGAATGACAGAGGGGCGGGTCTGGCGGCCCAATCTGTATGGACGGTTTTCGACATCGCCACGGAGGTGTACGCGGGTGAGTACACCCGTTTGAGTACACCCGTCAGCGGCCGCTTGCAGGAAGAAGAATGTCCGACCTTCACGCGGGTGGAGGTCACGATCTTGGTCCACTCTACCCAGATCCAGGCCAGCGTGCGCACTCTAGACCTGGTGGCCTTAAGCGCTGGAGAATTGAGCGAG
>DATKWP010000018.1:0-4433 GCA_035529535.1 Anaerolineae bacterium
GAACGGGTAGGGCGCATCTACCTGATGCACGCCAACCGCCGCCAGCAGGTGGATTGCATGCAGGCCGGCGACGTGATGGGGCTGGTAGGCGTCAAGTCGGCGGTCACCGGCGACACGTTGTGTGACCCGGCTCACCCCATCGCGTTGGAGACGTTCCGCTTCCCGGAGCCTGTCATCGTGGTGGCGCTGACGCCGGCTTCCGAGGACGGGCGGGACAGGCTGCGCCAGAGTGTGGAGCGGCTGTGCGAAGAAGACCCCACGCTCGTCACCGGCTTTGACCCGGAGACTGGCGAGGAGACGCTGGCAGGGATGGGCGAACTGCACCTGGAGATCGCCGTGGACCGGTTGCGCACCGAGTTCGGCGTCGTCGCGCTAGCCAGCCTGCCGCGCGTGTCCTACCGCGAGACGATCTGCCAGAAGGCCGAGGCGGCCGGCGACTACAGGAAGCAAAGTGGCGGCCATGGCCACTTTGCGGTGGTGCGCCTGCGCCTTCAGCCATTGGCGCGGGGGGAGGGCCTCGTCTTCGAAAACGCGGTGCCTCCCGCGGAACTTCCCGAAGCCTTCGTGCGCCATGCGGAGTTGGGCGCGCGCGAAGCGCTGGAGAAGGGCATCATCGCCGGCTATCCGATCACCGACCTGCGCGTGACGTTCCTGGGCGGCAAGTTCCACGCGGTGGACTCGGCGCCGATGGATTTTCGGATCGCCGGTTCGATTGGGGTGCGGCAGGCGGTGCGCCAGGCTCAGCCTGCGCTCCTGGAGCCGATCATGGTTGCCGACGTCAACGTGGGCGAGGAACACCTGGGAACCGTCGTGGCCGACCTGGCCCGGCGGCGGGGGAGCGTGAACGGCATTCACGTGCGCGGGAGTATGCGCAATGTGGTCGGCGAGGTGCCGCTGGCCGAGGCACGCGGCTACGCTACTACCCTGCGCAATTTCACCCACGGCCGGGGCACCTTCACGCTCGAGTTCCGCCGCTACGACCTGGTGCCGGATGGGATCGCCGAGCAGATTGTCCAGCAGCGCCAGGTGGAAGGGAAGATACCAAGGCGGTAGGTGGAGGGTATGTTGTTATTGCCCAACATCCGAACTGAGGAAGACTATAGGCTCATATACCGCGACGCTGACGTCTGGTTGCCCGCCATGCGCGTGATATGCCAGCGGCACGGCCTCGATGCGACGCAACTTGAGTTTGCTCCGCCGGGCACGCACGTCGTATTCCAGGTCCGGCCTGACCGGTATATCAAGTTGTTCGCGCCACCCTGGCGTAAAGACTTCGTCCCTGAGTGGCTCGTGCTGCGCAGGCTCTCCGAACAACTTGACCTGCCTGTCCCTCGTCTAGTAACTGAAGGGACGGTCGAGGATTGGCCTTACGTCATCGTGACGGCGGTTGAAGGTGTGCCTCTCTGCGAAGTCTGGCACTCGATGGACTTGTCAGATCGGGAACATATCGCAGCCTCGTGCGGTGGACTGATGGCTGCGTTGCACGCTGTACCGACGAAGGGGCTTGAGGCAATCGCTGTAGATTGGCCCACCTTCGTCGAGAGCCAGATTCAGGGTTGTACTGAGCACCTCATCCGATCTGGCCTGGACGAGGGGTGGATGCGCGCTGTCCTGGAATTCCTGGACAACCTGCCACCGCTGTTTGAGTCGGGATTCCGGCCGGTATTGTTGAGCGCCGATGTCACCGACGAGCACATCCTGGTCAGCCAGCGGGGAGGCCGCTGGGAACCGGCTGGATTTCTGGATTTTGGCGACGCCATGCTGGGGCATCCCCACTACGAGTTCGTCGCCCCGGGCTGTTGTATTACCCGCGGCTCGCCGAGGCTGCAGCGGGCCATGCTGCTGGCGTATGGGTACTCGGGGCACCAACTCGATGGAACGCTGGCCAGGCAACTGATGGCCTATACCTTGCTCCATCGCTTCGTCACCGTCCCGGATCTCCTGGCGTTGTTTGGTTCCCAGCGACCGGCCAGTTTTGAGGATCTCCAACAAGAGCTCTGGTCGTTCTCAACAGATATGTAGCGTTTGGGGCATGTATGGTTTCGTAGTGGCGACTTCAGTCGCTTCCTCTGTCTTGACAGCGACTGTAGTCATTACTACAGGCTATCGAGATCTGTGGGAGGATCACAAGGGCTATGCAACCATTCGCGATCCAGCCGTACAATCCGCAGGGCGATGAACAGCAGGTGTACGCGCTGTGGCAGCGCACGCTCGGCCACCTTTGGCCTCTTTCGCGAGCGACATTCCGCCGTGTCACGGTCGCCGGCGACGTATACCAGCCAGGCGATCACCTCGTCGCGCTGGCAGGTCACGAGGTAGTGGGCTTTGCCGGATACCACCAAGTGGACTCGGCGCCGCTAGACTTTCGCATCGCCGGTTCGATGGCGGTGCGGCAGGCGGTGCGCCAGGCCCGGCCGGCGCTATCGGAGCCGATCATGCGCGCTGACATCAACGTCGGGGAGGAATACCTGGGGGCGGTCGTGGGTGACGTCGCCCAGCGGCAGGCCGAGGGCAAGGTGCCGAGACGATGGCAGGCAGGAGGCAGGATGGAAATCGAGGCAACACGCACCGGTGACAGGATCATGTCCAGAAGCATGCTCGCTATTTGCAGAAGGTACTGGGTGGCCCTGACGGCTTTCTTGGCTGGGGGCATCCTGCAGCTCTTGGTGGGCTTGAGCGCTGTGGCCTACTTCCAGCGGGTTCTGGATGGCATCGCGTCGGCCGGCGAGTTTTCGGAGCTTTCTGGCGTGCTGCTGTGGTTTGCCGGCCTGACAATGGCCAACCACGCGCTCATCTACCTGGGAGGTTACCCACAGAGCATTCTCAACAACGGTGCTTATCTGTGGGCCAAGCTGAGGGCGATGAAAAAGGTCGCCGGAATCGACTTTCTGTCGTATCAGGACCTGGGCACGGGACAGCTCATTCAGGTCATCGAGAACGGCGCGACGGCCACCAAGAACATCCTCAACGGCTTTTATCTGAACACGTTGAGGGCGTTTATTCCGCAATTTGTGATCGCGCTTGCCTTTGTGCGCTACTACGACCGGATGCTGTTCGCCATCATGCTTGGTGCCTATGTGGCCCTGTTTCTGCTGTCGAATCGCCTGATGATCGCTCTGCGGCGCGAGGTAGATAGGATGCTGGCAAAGCAGGAGAGCTTTTCCAAGTTCTCTGTCCGCGGCTTTATGGAGTTGGTCGTTTTTCGCGTCAACGGCAGGTTCAAGAATGAATTGGCGCGCGTGCGAGGAATCTCGGACGAAATCGTGCGTTCGCGGGCCAAGATATACCTGGTCCAAGAGCTGTTCTTCACCGGGTTTGCTGTTCTGGTGTTCCTGTTGGAGATCGGGGTAGTCGTTCAGCAGGCTCACAAGATCATCGCCGGCGTCTCGACCATTGGCACACTCGTCGCCCTGGTGATGTTCATCCGTGAAGTGTGCGCGCCGATTTCGCATTTCAGCATCGCCTACGTGAATTACAAGGTTGAAGCGGTTGCGTTCAGGCACTTTGGCGAGTTCCTGGCACTGCCCGAGGATGTCGGGCTGGGAAAGGGCCATGACATCGCCATCGCCAAGGGAGAGATCGCGTTCAAGGACGTCGCGTTTTCCTTTGGGGATCGGTCGGTGTTGCAGGATCTATCGTTGACCTTCGAGGGCGGCAGGACCACGGCGTTGGTCGGCAAGAGTGGGAGTGGCAAATCAACCATGGTACGGCTTCTGCTGCATCTGCTGAAGCCTGATGGCGGTCAGGTGCTGGTGGATGGACAGGATTTGTCGGATGTGAACCTGGAATCGTTCTATCAGAAGGTCGCCTACATTCCCCAGGAGCCTCCGGTCTTTGATGGAACGATCCGAGAGAATCTGGTCTTTGATGAGCGCGTAGACGAGGAGAAAATAACAGAGGCGATTGGGAAAACTGGGCTCGATGAGCTGATAGACAGATTGCCTGATGGCTTGGAGACCGTGGTGGGAGAGCGTGGGGTGAAGCTTTCGGGTGGCGAGCGGCAGCGCTTGGCCTTTGCGCGGGTGCTCGTTCAAGACCCCAGAATAGTCGTCATGGACGAACCGACTGCGGCACTCGATAGCGTCGCGGAGAGCTTTGTCACGCAGCACTTGGCCGACTTTTTCCGCGACAGGACGGTGATCGTGATCGCCCATCGTCTGCAGACGGTCAAGGGGGCTGACACGATCGCGGTGCTTGAGGATGGCGAGATCACCCAAGAAGGCGGATTCGACTCCTTGATATCGACGAGCGGCAGGTTCCGTCAGTTGTGGGAGGAGCAGACCGCAGGGCGGCTGGAAGAAACTGAAGTATGAGCGGCGACGAGAGAATCCGGTAGCCTCTTGCACGAGTTCCACTGCAACATGGCGACGGGCGATCGGCGCGGGCCGGCGGCCTGCAACCTTGTCGAGAGAAAGTACGGGCAGGTGTCGGCG
>DATKWP010000019.1:0-5600 GCA_035529535.1 Anaerolineae bacterium
GCGACTTATCAGATCAAGGTCGAGGGGCATCTCGACGAGCGCTGGTCGGACTGGTTCGAGGGGATGACCATCACGGTCGAGCGCGAGGGCGAGGGGCCGCCGATCACCACGCTGACCGGCACCATGGCCGACCAGGCCGCCTTGCAGGGCATGCTGCGCGCGCTGTACACGCTGGGCCTGCCGGTGCGATCCGTCACCTGTGTTGACCCTGACGCCGACACGCAGCCGGGCTCAGATCAAAAGGCGAAGGGCTGACCAAATGGAGGAAACTAGGCGTTGGCGTGGTAAGCCAACCTGTCAGGGGGCGATGGAGCCTGGATAAGGCCAGGCTCAGGAGGGTGAAATGTGTCTCGACAATCTGCAAAAGATCGGACGGCTGGCGCTTGGATGCGCGCTCATCTGCCTGCTCACCGTTTCCCTCTCGGGCTGCAAAGGAGCCGTGCCAACGCCGGAACCGGCCACCATCAGGTTCGCCTATATGAACAGCGACAGGGAGTACATCGAGCCTTTGGTGGAGGAATTCAGCAAACAGTATCCTCATATTACCGTCGAACTGCGTCCCACGACCATGGGGGAGTTGGCGTGGAATTTCGGGGCTGGCGACGCGGACGTCCGCGAAGTCTTCACGGCGATCATTGACAACCAGCGGGAGCGCGGCGACTTCCTGGCATTGGACCCGTTCATCGAGCAGGATGAATCGTTCGACTTGTCTGATTTCTATCCTGCCGCCCTGGAAACCTTCACGATTGAGGGCAAGCTGTGGGCCGTTCCCTGCGGGATGGATTCCGGGGTAATATACTATAATCAGGACCTGTTCGATCAATACGGCGTTCCCTATCCTCAAGTGGGATGGACGTGGGACGATTTCGTCAGCACTGCCCTTGCCCTCCGTGACCCTGAAGCCGACGTTTTTGGGTACGCCAACCGTGAAGGGCAATGGGGGGTCTGGCTGTTTGTCCATCAACTCGGCGGACGGATCGTTGACGATATGCAGAACCCCACTCGCGCGACGTTCGATGATCCCTTGACCATAGAAGCGCTGGAATGGTACGGCGACCTGTTTCACGACTACGCCGTCGCGCCTACGCCGCAGCAACTGCGCCCATCCGCTGGCAGTATCTTGTCTGCCATTGTGATGGGCGAGGTAGGTATGTGGAGCGATTGGTTCGAAGCGCGGGGAGGCGATAGCGACGAGATCTGGGATGGAATGAAGTGGCCGATGCGGTGGGGTATGGTGACTTTCCCTCGAGCGACGGCAGATACGGCCACGGACGTCGTCGGCGACCTGTGGGCCCACGGGTATGCCCTCTCCTCTCAGACACTACATCCCGATGCAGCCTGGCGGTTGGTGGCTTTCCTCACTGCCCACGCCTCCAGCCGCAAGATACCTGCGCGCAGGTCGGTCGTCGAGTCCGAGGAGTACGAACGGCAGGCAGGTAGCGAGGCTGTCGCCGTCGCGCGGGCTGTCCTGGAGAACGGGCTGCCCTATCCCCCCAGGGAGTTTATCAACAAGACCCTTGAAGCGCTGGGGATATTGGGGGAAGCGATCGTCATGGTCGAGTCCGGACAGCGGACCGCTCAGGAAGCGATGGATTGGGCCCAACGCGAGGCTGACGCCAGAATAGGGCCATAGTTTCCTCCCGCAGGTTGCTTGGAGCGGTGTTGCGCCGAGAAAGTGCTCAAACCTCGGGAGGGTGAGCAGTTACTCTTGCCAGGGAGGCGAATATGGTGTACACCCAAAAGCTAACTTGCTTTGGACGCGCTGCTTTGCTGCTGACCCTCGGGGCGATGCTGGCAGGCTGCGGGACTGCGCTCCCCACACCCGCCCCGCCGGAGCCGGTCACCCTGCACTTCGGCTACTACACCAACATGGCCGAATACGAGCCGCTGGCCGACATGTTCCATAGACTGCACCCGCACATTACCGTCGAGTTGGTCCCGGCACATAATCTGGGCTCAAGTACCGCACTGGACGTCCTGGACAGCACGGATCTGGATGTGATCCGCTGGTACAGCAGCTACCCCACCCCGGAAAGGCAGGAGCGGTTGCTTTCCCTGGACGCGATGCTGGAGACCAGCGAAACGTTCCCACGTGACGACGTGTACCCCGGGGCCATGGAGGCACTGCAGATAGACGGCAGGCAGTGGGCCATCCCCGCCGGCCTCAACGTGTCGGTGGCCTATTGCGACCCGCTCTGGCTCCAGGCCGCCGGAGTCACGCCGCCGGGTACCGATTGGGTGCTGGATGACCTGGTCGTGGCAGCCGATGCCGTCGGTGACCTCGACGACTCGGTCTACGGCCTGTGCACCACACCCGACCACGACATCTTTACCTTCACGCGCCTCCTGGGGGGCCAGATCGTTGACGACCAGCGCAATCCCACCCGGCCCACGCTGAACACACCCGCCAACGTGGATGCCGTCCAGTGGTATGCCAACCTGCGCCACGAATATGGCATCGTCCCAGACCCGGTCCAGTTCCAGCAGCAATTCGGCGGCTATGGCGTCGCCGTCGAAGGTGCGGTCGTGAAGGGCGTTTGTGGGTTCTGGCTCTCGTCTTACGCCGAACGGGGTGGGGCCCTGTGGGGCGGAGGCCAGCTCAAGTGGGGTAGCGGGCGCGTGATGCTGGGCCTCCCACGCGGCTATGAGGGATCCTCCAGGCTGATGTGGGTGGACGGCTACTACATCCTGGCCCAATCGGCCCACCCGAACGAAGCCTGGGAGTGGATCACCTTCCTCCTGGAGCACCAGGAAGCGGCCGGGCAGATGATGCCGCCGCGTCTTTCTCAGGTCAGCTCCCAGGCGTACGCGGCCCGCGTGGGTGAAAACGCCGCTCAAATCGCTCGCAATTTACCCGGCGACCTCATCGTCGTCGGCGCTGAGATGAACACGAACGAGGCCATAGGCACCCTTGCCGTCCTGTACCAGGAGGTGGCCGAACGGGCGGTGCGGGGGGAGTTGGACAGCCGGGCGGCCATCGAGAACGCGCTGGACGAGGCCCAGGCGCAGGCTGAGGTGTCGTTCGTCGCCGGGCAGTAAGCCCGCAGGAGAGAAGAAATGAACTGGAAGATTGTCAGACGGGTTCAGACTGCCCTTGCTTTTGCCACGCTGGCACTGGCCGCATGCGGCAGGCAAGCACAGCCAGTACAGGAGCTGGAACCTGCCACCCTGCGTTTCGGCGTGCCGTTTGAGCGCTCCCATGGAGACCCCCTCCTGGTAGCAGCCGTCGAGCGCTTCCAGGAATAGAACCCGCAGGTTATCGTCGAACTCATCACTCAGATCGCAGTTCCATATTACCACGAGGTTGACGCGTGGGTCGAGGCGCGCCAGTTGGACCTCCTCCTGTGGGGCCCAGATCCCACGCTTGTCACAGGGGAGCGACCTGTCGTGCTCGGCCTGGAGCTGTTCATCAGCCAGGCGGAGGGATTCGACGAGGCCGCGATTCCATCGTACGAGGGGACAGTGACGGTTGACTGGAGCAGCAGCATGATCGGTGTGCTCAGCACGACCGAACACCCCCAGGAGGCGGTCGAGGTGGCGTATGCCGTAGCCACCAGCCCGGAACTGCTCGCGGCGTGGGGCGACGTGCCTGCGTTGAAAAGCCTGCAGGCAGACTTTATCGGGGAGCTTGAGGCCAAGTACCCCGGCGTGGATCTGCAGGTCGCCGTGGATGGCCTGGAGTATCTCGGTTCCACTCCGCACACAGCATTTATGCCCAACCACGCTGTGGCGTACGCTCGGTTCGACGATCTTCGGGACCTGATGTCGAGTAGAGGGGGGCTCGATCTCGACGCCGAGCTGGACAGGCTGGAGTCCGGCCTGCAGGCGATTTTCGCCGAGTAGTCTACCCTCCCGCAGATTACGATTGACCCATCCGAACCCGCGGGAGGGTGAGCAGTTCGACACCTGCCCTACCGCGTGTCTATGGAGACGTCGCCGGCCCATAGTCGCCGAATCTCCTCACACGCCTCCAGGAGCGCGTCCGGCGTTCCCGCGGCCTCCACACGGCCATCCTTGAGGACGATGATGCGATCGGCGCGGCGCAGCGCCGCCGGGCGGTGGGAGGCGACCAGGCACGTAGGGGCGATTCGCGAATCGCCCCTACCGGCGAACAGTCGCTCCCACAACGTCTGCTCCGTCTCCACGTCGAGCGCGCTGGAGAGATCGTCAAACACCAGCAGCTCGGGCCGGCGGACGAACATGCGCGCCGCCACCGTGCGCTGCACCTGCCCGCCGGAAAGCCTGAGTCCCCTGGGGCCGACGAGCGTGTCCAGGCCATGTTCCAGCTCCTCCACGTCCTGCTCCAGCACCGCGGCCCAGACCGCCGCCTGCAGGTTCGCGCTCCGGGTGTACACCGGCGGTGCAGCCAGCCGGAGCGGAGTGCCTTCCATACCGCATGGAAAGCGGTGAACGTTTTCCCCGTGCCAGTGGCCATCGTCAGCAGGATGCGCTTCTGCTCGCGCATCACGCGCTCCAGGATGCGGGCGACAGCGATCTCCTGAAAGTAGCGAGGCTCTTTGCCGGTGAGCGACGCGGGGCAGTAGGGGTGGAGCAGCTGAATGGTCCATACCTGAAAGACCCTAAAGGTCTTCCGAGACCTTTAGGGTCTGCGCTGACTTATGCCCGCTATGACCTGCACTGGAACCCGGAACGAGCAGTTGAACCAGGAGGACGACGTAGATTCATCGCAGGTGCAGAATGAAAACCCATGGCGTGGTGACCCTGCTGCCCTCCTGGTAATCGAAAGGCAGCGGTATGACGTCCGAGGTTGGTGTACGGCAGGGGTTGCTCTCGGGACACGGATTCGTTGCCTCCGGAGGGTAGTCAGTGTAGTATTGTACGATTGTACCGTCCACGGTCAGGTAGGCATCCACCCAGCCAGATGGCTTGTCGGGTGTAGCCGGAAGCAGTTCGCCGTTCAGCACGCCATCAAATTCCAAAATCACGTTGTATGTGATCGGCACTCCCTGCGGCGTGTCCACGAAGTGACAATCAATCTGACCTTCACCTTCCATCATGCTTCGGGACCCATCCCTGGTGATGCGGAAAGGGATCGTGTTAACGCACTCTGGCACGTCGGCCGGCGGCGGTTCGCCTTCACTGAAGATGTCGAAGGGGATGCGAATCTCCACTTCCCCTCCGCTTGGCTCTGGCGGGGTCGGAGTCTGCTCGTCACTGTGAAGCGACACCGCCGCCGTGGGCGTAGGCGTTGCTGTGGCCGTCGGTGGGAGCGGTGTGGGGGTAGTGGTAGGCGGCTCTGGCGGGGTGGTCGGCTCAACGTGCGCTCCGCCACACCCGGTCAGGAACAACAAGACCAGGGTAAAACCAAACGTCTGCCGCAGGATTCTTCCGCTGCTCATTACTTTGCCCCTTTCGTCACTTGAGATGAGTCGGCTCAACGCTACGCTCACAGCGCCCGCCAGCCCGAACCAGAACCGCACCCCCAGCGCATCGGAGACCGGTCCCCCGATCGCTAGGCCGAGCGGCGTCAGCCCGTTGCTCAGGCTCATGATCAGCGTGAACACGCGCCCTTGCATCTCGGGGGCCACCGCCTGCTGTAACAGGGCGAACGCGGAACCGTTCGATACGGAAAGCAGCGC
>DATKWP010000020.1:0-19978 GCA_035529535.1 Anaerolineae bacterium
CGGTCGGGCACAAGATCAATACCTCGTTCGTCGAACGAATCAACCTGACTCTACGCCATCTGCTCAGCCGCTTGCATCGCAAGACGCTGTGCTTCTCCAAGCAGCGGGAGTACCTGGTACATCATCTGCACCTGGCCCTGACCTACTACTACTTGGCGCGCTATCACGCCAGCTTGCGGGTCGTACTGCCCGAACCGCTCCCCACGCGGGGCAGTGGCTCGCCCAAGCAGTGGCAACCGCGCACACCGGCCATGGCCGCTGGCCTGACGGATCACCGCTGGTCTGTGCGAGAGTTGTTAATGTGCCCGGTGCCTGTGATGCCAGGATAGACACCGCCTAGCACCACCCGATCGACCGGCTCGCTCACGCGCTCAAGACTCGCGGTTCTTGTGGCGTGGCGAATGATGACATTCTGAGCCACTTTGAACAGGATTTCGGGTGCCCTGCGGGGCGCCCAGATGGCTCTTTCGCCATTTATCTCAATTGTTGAGGGACACTACCCATTTGCCAAGCGAACGCGGTTGAGTAATCACCGCCAGTAGTGCCTATGACAAAGGCCCTGGTGCTCAAGAGCCGGATGAGGCAAAAGTCTCACGTCCGGTTCGGTAGTGGGGGTCGGGGCCGCGAGGCCCCGGCCTACCACAACTGGGCGCACATTTACGCTCTATTGTTGACTGCATTCCACCAGGATTTTGCGGCTCCAAGAAAAGCAGCCCCACTCTCAATCACTAGGAAGGCATCTTCCAATGACTCTTCCGCAGAATAGTACGTTTGCACTGCCCGATAGAATCTTTGAATTGTCTCGCGTAAAGCTGTCTTCTGCGGCAAGCGATCAATGGCTTGGTCTTTGCGCAAGTTCCAGATACCAATAGCATCTTCCTGCTGTAGCGTGAGTACCTGATACAGCACTGGCCAGACTTTCGTACACAGCAATCGCAGGTTGCGCGCTAGGCGCCCCCCGCCGTGTCCCAAAAGTTCACCGATGACAAATGTAGGCGCGTTCAGCCCTGCGAGTGCCTGCTTAGCTGACTCTCGCAACTGCTCAGTCGTTGCCTCGGCCACTGGCAATGTACCTGCAATCAAACGATAGGCACCCGGAATAGGACCGATAATGTTATCCGACTGCTCAACTTTTCGAGCGTAACACTGAATGTATGCAAAAGGAGTCGGATCAATTTTCGCCAGGTCACGTCGAATGGAAAACCCTACATCAAGAGCAAGTTCCCCACACCAAGTAAAAGCTGCATCGTCCAGGAAAAGCTGAAAGTCTATGTCACTGCACCCAGGAATAAATCCCCCCTTCACAGCAGAGCCATGTACGATCAACCCAATGAACCAAGGAGATGTATGCTTCAGATAAACCGCTGCCACATCTCGAATTATTGGCATCGCTACCGGAATCACATCAGTCAAATCCGCCATAGATTACTTTTCATTCGCTGCTGAGTTAAGGGCGCCCAACGGTTTGGCTCACCTGCCGCCGATTCTGGCAAGGCGACTAATTCATCATAGCACGAAACTTTGCAAAGTGCCGCAGCATACCCACGCCGAAGGCGGTCAGGTGGAGCCGGTGTTAGCCAGCCTTTCCAGATTTATACTAACGTCTGAATACGATTTCGATTCTCGTATATCCACAATAGCGCGTCGAGATTCTGGGTGATGCCTTTCTCATCCTTGATGTGAGTAAAGTACGCCGCAAAAATCACCTCGATCGAAAGTAATACATACCAAAGCGCAGATCGCTCAACCACAGTAAGCGGATTCAAACTGGTATATCCATCCACCAATGCCGCCAGCAAGGTCAACCAACGTAACCGTTTGGCGGAATCGTCCATACCATTCATCAGTAAACTGGTTGCACAATAGCCAAGATCAAATAGCCGCGGCCCTCGGACGATGAGTTCAAAGTCCAGCCAACCCGATACGTATTCGTCGAGAAACAGCAGATTGGCCGCATGTGCATCACGATGAATCAATTGGATCGGCAATTCCTGACTGACCGTAGCGAGGCCAGTATTCAACTCCGACAGCACCATTTGCATCGATTCCGCGGCATTATCCCCGCCTTGCGCGCGCACCACTTGACTGGCCACCGCTACATCACGCAATAAGTCCATTTCGGACACCATCACGAGATGTTCGCATTGTTTCAACCCAATATGTAGCTGGGCGAGGGCAATCCCCAAACGCCGCGTACGCTCTTCGGCCCCTGCCGCAAAATGATCCGAAATAACGACGCCAGCCAGGTATGGTGACAGGCAAAAATACTCATCACCTTGTCTGGCGTAAGGCTCTCCTTCCCGAGTCAACTTCGGAACAGCCACTGGCACTCCGTGTGTGTGGAGGGCTGCCAATAGAGTATATTCTGATTCCCGGGCAAGTTGAACTGTCATCCGTTTCAATACATATTTTCCAATCAGCGTCTCTATAAAGACGACATTGCCGGAACACCGATAATCGGCTGTCTCAAATACTTCGATGGAGATGCTAGGTTCTAAATCCCAGTTCGCTAACAAACTGGATATAACTTCTGAAGAAAGCATAGGAAGCCCTTCTGAAAATATTACTGTTTGAGGCACGTCATATCTGCGTAAAGCTGGCTAACGTCCAAGCTCAACAGCGGCGGGGGCTGCTGACGCTATGAACCTGGGAAAGCCGTCGTGCCCCCGCCGTCTGCTGCAGCGACTGGTTCGGCCCATGCGTGTTCAGCCCGGAAGCGACACGAGAAGGCGCTCCCATTCGCCCGTGTGGTGACAGCCAGTTGTCACCGCCCCCGACCGCACACCCGCCACAGCTCGCGTGTGTTTCAGAACCGTCAGCCAGAACAAATTCCCTCGTTTATGTCATGGTCTTCAGTTCCTCTCCGATCTGCCTGCTGACCAGGTTGATGAACTCGTCGGAAACCATGATCTCTGTACCTGCGGCGGTTTCTTTAATGCTGACCCATCGATCCTGGCCCGGCGCCTTCAGGCAGACCAAGGTGAGCACGCCGACTTTCCCGTTCGGGAATGCGGTCAGGATGTAGTTGCACAGCCAGGAGGCGTCGAGTGACGGTGCTGGTCCCGAGTACGGGTCGTCCACCCATCCGCGTTCTTTTGGGGTCGGGTCGCGGTAGACTGGGGTTACGTAGTGCAAATCATCCCGGGCGGTTGGTGCCGGCGGGCTACCCTCGAACGCGAACGCCCGGATGACGAGCAGATCCCCTTCGTAGGCGTATCTGAACAGCCTGCTCGGTTGCTTGTACAGACGCGGATTGCCGTCGTCGGCGCGGGCCCTCCAGAAGATGTAGGTCACGTCGCCCCTCTTCCCGAACTTGTCACCCATGAGCGATGCGATCTCGTACCCGCCCCCATAGTATCGGGTGAGGCTCTCTCCCGTCACCTGTTCCAAGTTCAAGAAGGTTCCGGTGAGGTACAAGCCGTACCCGAGCGACTGCTCGAGCCCGTTCATGGGCCTCTCCAACCCGCCGGGCATCTGACCCGTCCCGATGAACCGCTCGATATCGACCCGCCCTGAGCCGATCAGTCCGACGTTTCCGTACAGTTGCGTCGGCACCTCCCGGCCGTTCCGTCGGAACTCCGCGACGCGGTCACCCTCCCGGAGGAAGCCCAGGAGGCCGATGTCATTCCAGACGGCCCCGCTGAGGCTGTCAAAGAAGTGGTCCAGTGAGTCCTTCGTAAAAGAGGTGCCGGCGCTCAGTCGCCTCAGTTCACTCACCACGTCCCTGGCCGTGCTGTACTTGCCTGCCCAGCTACGACGAGGTTGTCCGCGACAACTACGATCTTCTGACTCAATGCACGTGGGACCGGATCGGAACCAGGTGGGAAGTGCATCGAGAGGTCTTTCACGGTGGGAAGGACGGGGCTGAAACCGGGGAGTTCCTGTCCTGAGAGCAGAAGGTCCCCGATAAGAAGCGGGTAATCCCGAATGGAAAACCGGGCGACTGCTGTCATAAGTTGTGCTCCTTTGGGGCGGGAGGGGGGACGTTCTGCACTGCTTGCACAGCGCGACCATTGACAGGACCACCAAGATTCCGGTGCCCACACGCGCCCAGGCGAGGACCATTCGGGCATCCTCGATTCCGATCGCGCCCTCCGCCTCCGGGGCCTAACGAAGAAGCTCAGCCGCCCGCCCCGTCCTTCGCTAACCAATGAACATTGGTTAAACCCCCAATGTCGCAAACGTGCGCTATTCTGGAGCCCCGAAGGGGCGGGTCGGCTGCAGCGGGGGTTGGGCGGCCTCCGCTGCGCTTATGCTTGAGCTGCCAATGTCTTTGACCCCTTCGTGGGCCAACGTTCAACAATGTACTTTGTAAGGACTGCTCCAATAACAAGAGCAATCCAAAGAAACGCATACAAGAGGGCTAAAGCGAGCGTCTCATCTGCCCCTGGCGTGTTCTGCACCAACAGCACAAAGATGTTGTGTACATAGTGAAAAACGATAGCTGGTAAGAGCGATCCTGTTTTGAGTACGAGATAAGTAAAGAGCAATCCTATAAAGAAAATGCTGACCAGATCGACTATCATTTCCAGATTTATTGCCATTGGGTTTAGATGCACCACAGTAAACAGAAATGTTGAAAAGAACACAGCCTTGCGTAGTGGATATACTCTCATGAACAATACCAAGATAATTCCGCGAAAGAAGACCTCTTCCCAGATACCCCGGGTGAGTCCTTTCACCCACCGCAACGCAGGCACCGTGCTCCAGTCAAACACAAAGTGCCCTGTCAGCAGCGATGCCAAGAAGATGCTGGACAAGGTAAGTGTAGCCATCAACAAGCCAAGCAAAATGTTTCGGCCTAGAGGCGTCACAGGTAATAGACGGATGTCTCGGCAGTAATCTTGGAACGATTTGCGACCATTGGGAAGTCCAATAACGTAGGGCATAAGATACAATGCCAGAACCCCCAAGGCAAAGAAGTAGAGCAGAGCGGGAATAACGGTCCCTGGCAGGCGTTCCAGGTAGCCTAACAACAAGTAGGTTACAGCCGTTAAAGCAATAGCTGGTCTTGGATAGTTGGCTAACTTTGAATTGTATTGGGTTTGATTTGTGCTTGTCACTGCATTCCTCCATTATGAAAGATAGACTCTGGTCGATCTTGGCCGCCCAACGATTTGCATAACCCGCCTGGCGGGTCTGGCGTGAGCAAAGTCGCTGGCTCAGCAACTTCTCAGGCGCGAAGCAGTTGAAAAGGCGCGAGATTAGCCAGGTCGGGTTCATGCGGTGTTAGGCTGCTACTCCATACATCAAAAATTAGTTTCAGCAACGACCATAAATGTGCCTTTTTTGGTCTTGTATCCCATGAAATAAGTGTCGCCTACGTTCGTATTCTCGCTCTCCAAAAATGTATTGAGGCCAAGGACAGTGCTCCCCACCGTGATTCCAGCCGGATACAGTTTTTGTATACTACGCGCTTCCAGGCGGCATTACCAATAATAATTTCAATGGTTTTTTCTCGCTGAAGTCGGGACCTCCCCTGCGTCCCTTCTTTGTGGGGCACGCCTCCGCAGCCCATTCCCGGCCGCGATCTGCTTTAGGAGCATTTCCTGCAGCAAAACTCGCTTCAAATCACAGTGGGCACGATGTTCCAGATGACCGTCAGGCCCCGGGAAGAGCGTTCGGGGCAGGCAGCCCCCGGCGCACGTCCAGTAACAAAAACAATCGCGGCATGAGGCGAGCCGCTCGACAATCTTTTGCCGAAGAGTTGAACGCACTTTTTTGTCGATCTCTACGCCCTGCGGCGTGATCCGCCCGATGGTCATCAATTCGGCCAGTGGGTGACTGTCGTCAGTCACCTCGAAACAAGCAACCAGCTTGTTCTGCGGTGTGACAATCAGCGAGTTAAAAGGCGAACCGCACGGTATTGGGCTGATCTTGTCCACATCCGAGCCAACACATCGAAGCTCTTGGCCATATTGTTCGGCCAGTCTCTGGGCGGCAAAGAAGGCCTGCAGAAATTGCATCCCTTCTTCCAGTCTGTATTTATAGCCCCCCCCGCGCTCGGGATGGAAAGCTGGCTCCACTTGCATATGCTGGGAATGGGTATTCTCACAAAGAAAGCGAACGTCTTCAAGCAAATGGTCAAATGGAGGCACTGCCGTCAGCCGCAACCCGTAGGGAAACCGATTCGCTTCCAACTCCCGCAGAGTCTGCATCACCAAGCGGCTTGACCCTTTGCCGGAGGCCAACGGGCGTTGGGCATCCTGCGTCTGCGGGCTGCCATCTATGGATATGCCCACAGAGTCTACATAGGCCATGATCCATTCGGTTTGTTGCTTGGACCAGACGCCGTTCGACGTCAGCGAAACCTCGGTGGGAATGGGTTTCTCTTTGGCGTAAGCCACCAGGTCTCTCATCGTCTTCCAGGGAAAAGTCGGTTCGCCACCGCCGTGCAGCGCGATGCGGAACTTGGAGTGGTTCATTCTTTTGAGGCTTTCGTAGGTATAGTCGATGGCGGCGTATCCTGTTTCCAGGGACAAATGCTGGGGTGGAGCATCTCCCGCTGCGGCATAGCAATATGTACAACGCAACTGGCACTGATTGGTCATTAGCAAAGTCAGGCCAGCAGGGCTAAAATCTCCCGCGGCCGGCAGTTGGGGTGCGGGAGGATCAGGGCATAGAAAGCCGATCTTTTCCAGAAAGGCATGAACGTCATCATCCAGCGGCCGCGTCGGCTCTTCGGCCAGCGATTTTGCCACACCTGCCATGGCCTGGTTGCCAACAAAAGCCAGTCCCAACAATGGGCGGTATACGATATAGGCGTTGTCTTGCTCGGCATTGGAGATTGGAATAGTGTATACTTCCACGCTTATCACCAAGACCAGTCGTAACTGCAGATAGAATAGCAATCGCTAGGACAATCCCAACCGCAATGTGAACCGCAATAGCTCCAGCAGTCGCTGGGGCAATCACTGGAGCAGTCGCTGGAGCAGTGGCTGGAGCAGTGGGTGGAGCAGTCGGTGCCGCAGTAGCTAGGGCAGTCGCCAGGGCAATCGCTGGTGCATGGGGTTGGTGTGGGAGTAGGCGGGGGCTGTTTCACGACAAGAGGCAAATAGACAAACACCTGCGGGGGGCTGCAGGTCACATTCAGTGAAACCAAGTCCAAATAGAAATATGTGTTGTTGGTAGAATTGTTAATACATTCAAACTGGAGTCGTATGTTCTGGTCGGCAACACCACGCATTCCGGTGAGATCTATCGTCCACTTGTACCAACCCGCCGGCCGATTGTTATCGGCAATCAGAAGCTCAGTTTCGGGAAAGAGATTTCCAGCCGCATTGAGGAAACGCATTCGAAACACGTCATACACCCCAGTGCCGGGCTCTGTTGTGAGCACATAAAGATAGAATGTCAACGTCTGAGCATCCTCGACATCCCACGGCACGTGGAAGAGCTGAGTAAGCCTCTCTTCTGCATTATTGCCGCCGAACCAGGCCGCCCAGTCACCATGGTAGGTACCAGCCACCAGGCTTATTATGCTTCCAGTGGTATATTCGGCCCAATTGACCTTCCCGGACTCGAAACTCCCATTTAGAATGAGTTCACCACAAGCCTGAGCCTGTCCAGCCGCAGAAGCTCTTTTCGGGGCTTTATTCCCGCCGCGCAATTGGGCGGAAAAGGTCAGGGACGGAGGTGTGGGAGTGGGGGTGGGGGTCGAAGTTGAGGTGCTATTCAAGTCAAAATTCGGAGAACTGCTCTTGATGGCCCGAGAAAAATCAACACAGCTGCGCTTCACCCACCCCTGCTGTCCGCCCTGGGTAGCAACTTTTACCCAGCCCAGGTCAGGACGATCGCTTATTAGACGCACAAGGTCATTTGGCTGTAGAGTATCCGCGATGTTTGAGGCAATACTCGGCTCGGAATGTATCGGAACCCTGGGCAAAGGCGCCATCCCGGCTTGGATCGGCCCGCCGGGTGCTGAGTTTGCACCGAAACGCGGGCAAACCCCCCGGAGCAGTAGCGCTCCTCCTACCGCCGCGCTGACGTAAAGAAAATCCCTGCGCGAGAAGTGGAATGAGCCATCTTTGTCCTGACTGATAGAATATACCTCGGGATGCTCATTTCCTGCGGATGGGTTCTGAGGTTGGCTAGATCGCTCTGTCATTTTTACCTCCAGACAAATTTACTGAGGCTGTATCCTCTCGCAAACCAAAAACATCCATCATCCACCTATAGGTTATTACTTTAGTGGCGGTAGATGAAGCCCCTAGCTTTTTACTACCAATCAACTGCTTGTAAGAAACAAGAATAACGCCAACAATGGCCAGGGGGATAAACAAGATTTGAACAACGATAAAAACGATTAAAGCGACAATATCCATCTTTAGCTCCTTTGGGTCATGTTATGTATCAATTTATATCCTTTGATATTATGCAGCCTAACTACTGAGTAGACCGAACGATTTCGGCCTATCTGGCTACTAGGCTGAATGAATTCGGTATAGCAACACCAAGAGTTGACCTATGCTGAATCTCGGCTATACTATATGGAGTCTTAACTGGGCAATCTGATTTACGATACAGATCCGACAACGCCTACAGTATACAGCCAGCTTCGCTTCTTTGTCAAATATGGCAGCGGCATACGCCTGATGGAGTGTCTACGCTTGCGCGTTAAGGATCTCAAATTCGAGCGGCGGGCCATCATCGTCCGCGATGGCAAGGGGGCGCAGGAAGGCGATCAAAGAGGCAGCCCGCCTGGCCGGCATCGTCAAGCCGGTCGGTCCCCACACGCTCCGTCACTGCTTCGCAACCCACCTCCTGGAGCAAGGTTATGACATCCGAATGGTCCAAGAACTCCTCGGCCACAAGGATGTGAAAACGACAATGATCTACACCCACGTCCTCAACCGGGGCGGCCTGGCCGTTCGCAGTCCCTTGGATTGACTAGCAACAGTGGATTGGCTCTGCAATCCCCGATTCTCACCACTGGTGTCATGAACTGGGCAGCAGGAGACAATGCCCGGAGGCGATGCTGCGACTCTCCAAGCGTGCTGTTTCAGGTGAAACCTATTCAATTCGTGGGTAACGGAACAGAGGTATCGCTATCGGAACTTGCACTTTTGCAACTGACCGAGGCACCATCCAGGGAGAAACAGCAAGCTGGTTGATGCAGTCTGCTGCCTTGGGCTTACTCATCGAGCACCAACCGCGCGGTGAGCACAAAAGACGTATTGGGTATTGCAGGCCACTTTGAGAAAATGCTCTACGACAACGCCCAGTTGGCGCGCGTCTACCTGCACGCTTGTCTGGTGACCGGCGAGCCCTTCTTCCGAACCATCACTGAGGAGATCCTGGACTATGTCATTCGCGAAATGACCGATCCATCGGGTGGGTTCTACTCCACCCAGGACGCCAACAGCGAGGGCGAGGAAGGCAAGTTCTTCATTTGGACGCCGGACGAGGTCCGCGCCGTGCTGGGCGACCAAGCGGATCATTTCATCAAAGTCTACGGGGTGACAGAGCGGGGAAACTTTGAGGGCAGGAATATCCTGGAGCTGAAGGGCAGTCTTGACGAGCGTGAGGTCCTGGCCGACGCTCGGCGCCAGCTTTTGGAGGTCCGCGAGGATCGCGTCCATCTTGGACGCGACGACAAGGTGCTCACCTCCTGGAACTGGTTGAGACGACGTCGCCTTCATTGAGGGAGAGGGAACAGGCCAACTAGCACCTACCTGAAGGGACCCTGTCATAAAACCCCGCACTCAGAACCCCAGACCTGGCATCAAGCTCCAGGCTTTCCTTGAATAAGCGCTCGGCTTCCTGGTAAGCGCCGTTCCGCAGCGCTTGCTGGCCGGCCTTTTCCAGGTAGTCAATTGCCTTCGCCAGATCATCCGCCTGGCGCCAGTGGTGCGCCAGGGTGGCGTAATAGGGGGCCAGGTCATCGCAGCACGTGCGCTCGTACCACTCGGCCACCAGGCGATGCAGTTGTCGCCGTTGGGAATACAGCATCGAATTATAGGCCGCTTCCTGGGTCAGGAGGTTCTTGAAGGTGTAGGCCGGCTGCGGCACATTCTGGAAGATCAGATCAAGCTGCTCCAGGGTCTGCAAATGCCTGTCCAGGTGGGGCTTGTCGGAAGTGACGGGAAAGATGTCGTACAGCGTCTGGTGTGAGAAAACGCGCCCGATGACGCTGGCAACCTTCAGCGCCAGTTGCTCGGACGGGGACAGCCGGTCAATGCGGCTGATGATCACGCCCTGTGCCGTGGTGGGGAGCACGACCTCTTGCAGGTCTACACCAGGGGCAACCTGCCATTTCCCGTCGGCGATGGTGATGTAGCCGTCGTCGCGCAGTTGGTAGACCAATTCCTCAATCAAGGACGGATTTCCTGCCGCCTTGGGAAGCAATTCGACCAACGGCTCCGGCAAGCCGGCCGCACCGAGATGCTCGCAGGCCAGCAGATACGCTTCATCGGGGGACAATGCCTTCAGCGAGAGGGTCTGGAGGTGCGCCACCTGCTGAAGCTGGGCATATCCGGGCGGCGGCGGCTCTGGAAGGGGCCGGGTGGTGATGACCAGCAGCAGGGATGGGAGGTGCTGGCTGACCGCCAGGGTCAACATCCAGGAAGCAGGGTCCAGGTCTTGGGCGTTCTCGATGAAAATCGCCTTGGGAGACTGCTCGAACGAGTTCTGCAGGAGCGTGACCAACAGATCGTGCGTCCTGTCAGCCCGCACCTGCCCCGTCAGGGAAGCTGTCACCTCGGTCTCGGCCAGCGCCAGTGACAGCACCGGATTGAGCAATGGTAGCAGTTGCAGGTGTTCGGTTTGGCCCTGCAAGAGATCCGCCAAGCGTTGGCGTTGCTCGTCAGGGTCGGGGTGCGAGCCGAGGTCGTATAGCCTTCTGAGGGCGTCGCGCCAGGCATATAAGGGCGTCGCTTTCTCGGCAGCGTCCCCGACCAGCGAGAGGGTCGCTACCTGCATCGCTTCGGCCTGCTGCCTCAACTCCGCAACCAACCGGGATTTGCCAATCCCGGCTTCGCCCTGCACGATGACGAACCTACTTGTGCCGTGAAAAACGCTCTGCAGGCTTTCACGCAGGAGAGCGCGCTCGGCGGTGTGCCCGATCAACCTGGCCTGCGAGCGAGTCAAGTGTTTCTTTTCCCCTGTGGGGCGATAGACAGCCACCGGTTCGGCCTTGCCTTTGACGTGGATGGCTGGCAGGGGGGCAAAGACCAGGCGCGCTTGCGCAGCCTGATAGATGGCTTCATCGCACAGCATGCCATCTGTCGCGGCCTGCATCAGCCGCGCCGCCAGGTTGGCCTTGTCCCCCTGGAGTCCGTAGGTGCGGCGGGTAGTGCTGCCATAGGCGCCGGCACGCATCTGTCCCTTGGCCAGGCCGATCTGAACGCCAGTGATGAACTCGAACTCGAGGGGAGTGGATTGCAGAGCCAGGGCTGCACTGACCGCACGGACTTCGTCATCGTGATGCGCGACGGGTGCTCCAAAGCCCGCCAGCAGGTAGCTGCCCTTGTCGCCGACGATCACCTGGAGCAGAGAGCCCCCGTACCGTTCGATCTCTGCCTGCACCCACCGGACGTAGGCGTCGAGCCTCTCCCCGGCCTGATCATCCTGATCGTAGTCAACGCCCTTGAAGCTGAGGAACAACGCGGCTGCGGGCCGCAGCTCAGCCAGGAACTGCTTCGTCCCGCTACATAGCCGTTTGTGCACCTCTGGCAGCAGCCACGGCCGGCACTGGGCCTCTGACAGGCCGTCAGGGGGCAGGTCCGGCCAGGGCGCGGGCGGGACCGGCTCGGCCAGCTCCGAGATGACGGCAACGCGCTGGCCTGTTTCCGCGTCTGTGCGCCACTCGGCCACCGCTATCTGCCCGCCGGCCTGGTTGACCACGTCTGCGTCGGCGACGACCTCACCACGCCGGGCGTGGTGCTCGGCCCACGCCAGCAAGTCCAGCGTCCGCCCGGCGATCACTTCGAGGTTTTGGACCTGTGGATCGCCCACCAGGAAGCGGCGTACAGGCCCGGCGACTACTGCGACCTTGATAGCCAGGGAAAAGGACGTACCGGTAGGGGTCGCGACCGACGCGAATTGGGCCATGGCGTTCTGCATGGCCAACCCGCAGGCGACTGCGCGCAAGCCGGCCCGCCTTGGACCCTCCGTTCCCTCCCTGCCCTCCTTCTCCTCCAGTTCCCTCAACCGGAAAGTGCCCCCCGGCCTAACGCCACCGTCCATCCAGCAGGTGATGGCATCCCCACTGAAGCCGATCACGCTGCCCCCGTAGCGGTGCACTTCGACAACCAACGCGCCGTAGACCTGGTCGAGCAGGCGCGTCAGCTCCTCGGCGCCGCGCTGCGGGCCGAGCTCCTGGGCCAGGGCAGCGGTGAGGGGGGTGAAGCCGGAGATGTCGGCAAACAGGGCGGCCCCGCTGGTCCGGTCGGGCAAGGCTTCGCCGCGCACCAGAGCCTGCCGGCGATCCATCGGCATGTGCACGCTGAGTGGCTCGGCGAGCGCCCGTTTCATTTCCTCCATATCGAGGTGTAGTTGCTGCAAGTGCTGTTTCAGGCGTTGCTCGCGCAGGTGCACCTCCCGCGCCATGCGCTGAAAGACCCGCGCCAGTTGGCCCAGCGCGTCGTCCCGCGCCGCGACACCGCTCAGGCTGTCGGGATCGAACGTCGCGGCCTCGACCGCCTGGGCTGCGCCAACCACGTGGTTGACCTGTTCCAGGTATTCCAGTTCCAGGTCGCGCAGCCGCTTGGCAGCCAGCGAGGAGTTGAGCCTGGCCTGCAGCAGCGCCGGGTTGAACGGCTTGGGCAGGTAGTCGGTGGCCCCCATTTCGATGCAGCGGGTCACGCTGTCCATCTCGTCCAGAGCAGAGATCATGATCACCGGGATGTGCCGCAGGGCGCTATCGCCCTTCACCTGCTCCAGCACCTGGTAGCCATCCATCTCCGGCATCAAGATATCGAGCAAGATCACGTCGAAGGGCCCGGCCTGTGCTGAGCGCAGCAAGGCCAGCGCTTGCCGTCCGTCCTGGGCCGTGGTGACCTGGTGGCCCTGCTTTTCCACGGCGTGGGCCAGCATCATGCGGTTGGCCTTGCTGTCATCCACTACCAGAATGTGTCCACGGTTGCTCCCCATGCTGACCATCCCTCTGGATTGTCTCCAGTGCCGCCCTGGCCTTCTCGTATTCCGCCACGGCGTAGCGGATTTGCTCGGCAGCGCACTCGAGCACGCCGGCCTTGCCCATGTCTTCCAGTTCCTTGCACTTTTTGGAGAGCCGCATGGCTCCGAAACTGGCACTGTTCGACTTGAGACTGTGCGCGGCCCTGCGCAGGCCCTCCGCGTTGCCGGCGGAGAGTGCTGTTTGCATCGCCGCCAGCAGCCTGGGCGAGTCGTCGAAGTAAGTCTCCACCAACTCGGCCACGAAATCCACATCCCCCCCCAGGGACTCTAGCAGGCCAGCCCATGCTGCGGGGTCAATCACGCTCTGTTCTGTCATATCGTTCGCTCCTTGTGCCGGGGACGATTTCAAGCCAGGTAGGAAGTCATTCCTGTAGACTTCCCAATGCCTGACATCGGCTCAGGGCGCCGACCAGTTCCTCCACACGGATCGGCTTGCTCAGGTAATCGTCCATCCCTGCCGCCAGGCAGGCCTCCCGGTCTTCTTTCATCACGTTGGCGGTCATGGCGACGATGCGTGGCCGGCGCTCGCCTGGCCACTCCTGGTGGATGGCCCGCGTCGCCTCCAGGCCATCCATGTCTGGCATCTGCACGTCCATCAGCACCACGTCGTACGGCTGCCGCCGCAGCGCCTCGAGCGCCTCCAGTCCGTTGGCCGCCACGTCGGCCCGATAGCCCAGCCGCTCCAGGAGGCGCAGCGCCAGCTTCTGGTTGACGGCATTGTCCTCGGCCAGCAGGATACGCAGCGGCTGCCGCTGCCCCATCCCCGAGTCGAACTGCCGTGTGTCTGCCACTGGCTCTCGCTGCGCTGGCCGCTCCTCTGTGGCAAGGATGCCCACCAGCGCGTTGTACAGTTGGGAGGCCCTGACCGGCTTGAGCAGGAAGGCAGCAAACTCCCCGCCGTCTGTGTTCGCCTCGCGCGGCCCCAGCGAGCTCACCATCACCAGTGGCAATGGCACGTTGGACAACGCGTCCCCGCCCCGCTCCCGCTGGATCTCCGCCGCCAGCATCAGCCCGTCCATCTCCGGCATCTGCTGATCCAGGATCGCTATGTCGAAAGGGGCGCCACGGCGGATCCACTCCAGCGCCTCTTCCGGAGAGCCCGTGGCCTGGGGCACCATCCCCCACCCCTGTGTTTGCAGGGTCAGGATGCGCCGGTTGGTGGCATTGTCGTCCACGATCAGCACCCGCTTGCCCTTCAGGTCGAGCTGGGTGGCCTGTAGATAGGGGCGCAGCGGGGCCGGCGCAGCCTCGGCCTGGATGGTGAAGTGGAAGGTGCTGCCTGACCCCCCCTCTGTCCCCCCCGCAAGCGGGGGGGAAGGAGAGGGGGACTCCGCAAGCGGGGGGGAAGGAGGGGGGGACTCCGCTTGCGGGGGGGAAGGAGAGGGGGACTCTACCCACATCGAGCCGCCCATGATCTCGCACAAGCGTTTGCTGATGGCTAACCCTAGTCCAGTGCCACCGTACTTGCGCGTGGTCGAGCTGTCCACCTGGCTGAAGGACCTGAAGAGACGGTCTATGCGGTCCGGCGGGATGCCGATGCCGGTGTCTTTCACGGCAAAATGCAGTTCGTAGAGACCCCCGTTTTCGCAAGAACCCGGTTTCTGGGCGGCCAGCGACACCACCACCTCGCCCTCCTCGGTGAACTTGGCGGCGTTGCTGAGCAGGTTGAGGAGGATCTGGCGCAGGCGGGCCTCGTCGCCGAAGATGGCCACGGGGACCTGGTCGTCCATGAGGCAGCCCAGTTCCAGGCCTTTTTCCGCCGCCTTGGTCGCGATCAGGGCCAGGGCGCTCTCCACGCATTCGCGCAGGTCGAAGGGTTGGCGTTCCAGTTCGATCCGGCCGGCCTCAATCTTGGAAAAGTCGAGGATGTCGTTGATGATCGTCAACAGCGCATCGCCGCTGGTGCGGATGGTCTCGGCAAATTCGTGCTGCTCCGGGGTCAGGTCGGTATCCAGCAGCAGGCTGGCCATGCCGATCACGGCGTTCATCGGCGTGCGGATTTCGTGGCTCATCATGGCCAGGAAGGCGCTCTTGGCCTGGGTGGCGGCCTCGGCGGCCGCTTTGGCCTGCTGCAATTCCTGATCAGCCTGCTTGCGATCGGTGATGTCGCGCACAATCGCCAGGTCGTATGGCTTTCCTTCCTCGCCCAGGTGGACGGCGCTCATGGTCGTGGACACCCAGAATGGGCTGCCGTCCTTGCGCCGATCCTGGTATTCAAGCCTGTACTGGCCTTGACGAGCGATGACCTCCGTCGTCTCTTGGAACACCCGCTCGCGTTCTGCATCATCCCCGGCGAACAGGATCCAGGAAGGCTGGCCGAGAACCTCATCCTGAGTGTAACCATAGAGAGTCGTGAATGCGTCGTTGACGTATCGAATGCGCGATTCAGGATCGCTGTCCGTCACGATGACGGCATCCTTCATCTGCTGGGCGATCTGTCCAAGCAGTTGGATCTGCCTCTCCGCCTCCTTGCGCTCGGTGATGTCGCGGATGGTTTCGATCGCGCCCACGGCGCTGCCTTTGGAATCGCGCAGCACCGAGGCGGTAGCGAACAGATAGCGCGCCCTGCCCCTCACGTGTGGCACGTACGTTTCACCCGCCAGGAATGGGCCTCGTCTTTGGATGTGCGCGTATTTTCGCTCAAACTCCTCGTCGGGCAGGAGTACCAGATCAATGAGAATTGGCCTTCTCTCCCCGTAGAAGGGGATGGCGTACTCGTAATCGCCCTTGCCCAGCATCTCTTCGGCCTTGACCCCCGTCATCTCCTCGATGGCGCGGTTCCAGGCAATGACCTTTCCCTCGCCATCAATCACCAGCGTGGCGTCAGGCAGGAAGCTGATGATATCGGTCAGACGGCGTTCCGATTCCTGGATGGCTTCCTCCGCCCGCTTGAGTTCGGTGATTTGGCCGTCCACCTCGGCGAACAGGCGGGCGTTCCCGATGGCGATGGCCGCCTCCGCTTCCAGGTTGCCTATGGTCAAGTAACCCGTATGGACGACCAGGAGGACAAACAGGGCGCCAAAAAAGAATACTGCACCGGTCAACAGCAGGAGCAGGCTCGTGATCGCCGCGTATAGCAGGAGAACAGCCCCGAGGTAACCTGCCAGGAACAGCACCATCAGGAAGGCTAATACTTGCCAGGAGCGAAGGTATTTGCTTTGCTCAAGTAGCGCCAGGATCTTTCTCGTCCTCAATATGGACAGAAGCATCGCCCCAGCGCCCATCAGGATCAATATGCTGGTGACCCATCTTTCCAAGTTCACTGTCTGTCACTCTCCTGTACCATCATCTGGATTCATTGTACCAAACAAACGTGAAACAAACGTGAAGAAAACATGGGAAAGCAAACTACCGCCAATCCGCTTGCATGTTCCGGCGCCTTGCAGTAGAATCCAACACCAGCAGGCTATGCAAGACCTGGCAGGTTTTCCGAAACCTGCCAGGTCTAGGGGGCGCTGATGAATGAGAAGATCGCCCGGCTTCCAGGGTGGCGCCGGGCCATCGTGGACTTCTTGGGCCTCAAGAAGCACATTTTTGCCCTGCTCGCCATGGTGGTCCTGGTGGGCCTGGGCGAAAAGATGGCCGAGCGCTTTCTGCCGCTCTACCTGATGGCGCTGGGCGGGGGCGCCTTCTCGATCGGCCTGTTGAACGGCATGGACAACCTGCTCAGCGCGCTCTATTCCTACCCCGGTGGCTACGCCAGTGACCGGCTGGGCTACAAGCGGGCGCTGCTCCTGTTCAACCTGATCGCCATGCTGGGCTACCTGGTGGTCATCCTGTTCCCCTACTGGCAGGCGGTGATCGTTGGCTCGATCTTCTTCCTCTCCTGGACCGCCATCTCGCTCCCGGCGACGATGGACATGGTAGCCAGTGTCCTGCCCCAGACCAAGCGGACGATGGGCGTCTCCTTGCACTCCCTGGTGCGTCGAGTGCCGATGGCCCTGGGCCCGCTGCTGGGTGGGGTGATGATCGGTCTGTTCGGCGAAAAGAGCGGCGTGCGCCTGGCATTCGGAGCCGCTCTGATCCTGGGTGGCGTGTCGCTGGTGCTGCAGCAGATGATGATCCAAGACGAGAGGCCAAAGGCTCGTAAAGTCGAGGGGAACCCGCTGCGGGCTTTGGGCCTGCTAAGTCCCACCTTGCGCCGCCTGCTCCTCTCCGATATTCTGGTGCGCTTCTGCGAGCAGATCCCCTACGCCTTCGTGGTCATCTGGTGCGTCACCATCAATGGCATCTCTCCCCTGCAGTTTGGCGTCTTGACCACTGTGGAGATGGTCACCGCCATGCTGATCTACATCCCGGTCGCGTATCTGGCCGACAGAACCACCAAGAAGCCGTTCGTCGTGGCAACCTTCGGTTTCTTCACCCTGTTCCCGCTGGTGCTGCTCTTCTCCCGGTCCTTCTGGATGATGGTGGTGGCGTTCGTCGTCCGGGGCCTGAAGGAGTTTGGCGAGCCGACGCGCAAGGCATTGATCATGGACCTGGCGCCCGAGGGCAGGAAGGCCGGCACGTTTGGGGTGTACTATCTGTTGAGGGACATGGTCGTGTCGTTGGCGGCCTTTGGCGGTGCGCTGCTGTGGGACGTTTCGACGGCGGCCAGGCTGTTCGATGTGTTGGGCTTGGGGCACAGCCTGTTGCCCTGGATCGCGTCGGTGAGTTCGCCGGCGACCAACCTCTTGACCGCTTGTGGTTTTGGTTTATTGGGGACGCTTCTCTTTGCCCTGTTCGGCAGGGATTTGAAGTCTGCATAAGCCTGACACGCTGGAAAGGAGTCGCAACATGCAATGGGTTACTCGTTCGCACGTCCACGTGGACCGCGTGGCCTGCCCGTGGCTCATCACCCGTTTCGTAGATTCGGAGGCCGAGTTCCTGTTCGTGCCCAGAGGTGAGATCGAGCGGGTGGTGAAAGAGACCGGCGCGATCCCGTTTGACGCGCCGGGGGTGGAGTTGGGACATCACGATGGCAAGTGCACGTTTGAGACGATCGTCGAGCACTATGGCCTGACCGACAAAGCGCTCCTGCGCATGGCGAGCATTGTCCACGGTGCCGACGTAGAGGCCGACCGTGGCGCAGATCCGATCTCCCGCGGGCTGGAAGCGATCGCGGTCGGCTACAGCCTGCGGTTCCCTGACGATCTGGAGAACCTGGAGCGCCAGTTCGAGGTGTACGACGCGCTGTATGCCTGGTGCCGATTGCAGGTTACACAGGAGGGATAGACACGCCCATCGCCAGTTGCCAGGTTCGAGAGTGCTTTATCCAACTCCCCCCGAATTCCCCCCAGTTCCCCCGGGTCCCCGTGCGCCTACGGCACTCGGGGGAACTGGTTAAACTCCGGTTCACCCAATTGCCACGACGGTGAACGACAGCGGCGGTAACTGGAGCGAGAGTCTGCCGTCCTGGATCGGCACCTTCCCCAGGTCGGCCGGCACCACGGTGTACGGCTGCTCGAACGTGTTGGCCGCTTTCGGATCCATTCCGGACATCTGGACCACGTGGGCTTCCTGGCCAGGAGTCCAGCCCTGCCAGGCGATTTCAACCGGCTCCGCTTCCTTCTGGCTGCGGTTGACGATGAACAGCGCGCTCTTCCCCGTCCCCTCGTCGTAACTGGCCGCCACGTCCAGCAGCGGCACTGGCCCGTACGCGCCGGTCTGGTAGGTCGGCGACTGGCACAGCACGTCCAGCGACTCGCCGCTGGCGAATTGGCGGAACAGTTGGAACGGGTAAAAGATCGTCTGGCGCAGCAGCCCATCCGGGCGGGTCAGGATCGGCGCGATGATGTTGACCAGTTGGGCGATGCAGGCCACCTTCAGCACGCGAGAGCGGCGCAGGAAGACGTTCAGCCACTGTGCCACCACCAGCGCGTCCTCCAGGTTGTAGATCTCCTCGATCAGGTGCGGCGCTTCTGTCCACCCGCCATCCACCGTCATGTCCTTGTACCACACGTTCCACTCATCCCACGACAGGAACACGTCGTGCCTGGAGCGCAGTTTCGCGCGCACGTAGCGCAGCGTGGCGGCCAGCGTGTCCAGGTGCTCCTCGAACTGGCGTGCCAGCGCCAGGTAACTGCCAGTGTCGCCGTCCCGGTTGCCGGCGTAATAATGCAGCGACAGGTAATCCACGAGTTCCCAGCACGCCTCCAGCGCCACGCGGTCCCACTCTGGGTAGGTGGCCATCCCCGTGCCCGACGAACCACACAGCGTCAGCCGGATGCTGGGGTCGTGAAGTCTCATCAACTTGGCCGCTTCGCGCGCCTTGCCCGCATACTCCTCCGCCTCCAGGTGCCCGATCTGCCAGTAACCATCCATCTCGTTCCCCAGGCACCAGTACTGTACCCCGTGCGGCTGCGGGTGCCCGTACCTGGCGCGTAGGTCGGCGTAATGGGTGCCGGTGGGCGCGTTGCAGTACTCGACCAGCGCCGCCGCTTCCTCGACCGTGCCGGTACCCATGTTCACTCCCAGCATCGGCTGGGCCTTCAACTCCCGGCAGTACTCGACGAACTCATCCGTGCCGAACTGGTTCGTCTCGACCGAGTGCCAGGCCAGGTCCCGTTTGCGGGGGCGCTGCCCCTTGGGTCCGACCCCGTCCAACCAGTGATACCCGCTGAGAAAGTTACCCCCCGGGTAGCGCACGAGCGTGGGCCGCAGTTCCTGCAAGGCGGCCAGCACGTCGCGCCGGAACCCCCGCTCGTCGGCCAGGGGGGAACCCGGCTCGTAAATTCCCTGGTACACCGCCCGGCCCATGTGCTCCAGGAACCCCCCAAAGACCTTGGGGTCAATCTCCCCGATCCTGCGCTCCCGCTCCACGACAATTCTGCTCGCCATTTCCCTCAGAACCTCCTGTTAT
>DATKWP010000021.1:0-4634 GCA_035529535.1 Anaerolineae bacterium
TGGTTCTGCAAGGGAAGATCAACCTGACCGGTGTCTATACGCCCGTGATCCCCGAGATCTACGTCCCGGTGCTGGCGGAATTGGAGCGCCTGGGTATTCACTTCGCCGAGAAGTGGGAAACGCTGAGGAAATGACCCAATGACGGAAAGAAGGCACTATCAAGACATCCCGCTGTGGAAGGACGTGAGCGAAGCACAGTGGAACGACTGGCATTGGCAGATCGCCAACCGGGTGACGACGGTCGAGGCATTGAGCCAGGTGATCCACCTGACCGGCGACGAGCAGGCGGTCATCGAAAAGTCGCTGAACCAACTGCGCATGGCCATCACCCCCTACTATGCCAGCCTGATGGACCCCGACGATGCGGCCTGCCCAATCCGCATGCGGGCAGTGCCGACCATGCTCGAGACGGAGATCAGCCCGGAGGACATGGCGGACCCGCTGCACGAGGACGTGGACTCGCCAGCGCCTGGGATCACGCATCGCTATCCGGACCGGGTGCTGTTCCTGGTGACCGACCAGTGTGCCATGTACTGCCGGCACTGCACGCGGCGGCGCAAGGCCGGCGAGACGGACCGGTCCGCGCCGCAGGCGCAGATTGACGCGGCGATCGCCTACGTGCGGGGCAACCCGAGTGTGCGCGACGTCCTGCTGAGCGGCGGCGACCCGTTGACGCTCTCGACCGAGCGGCTAGAGTACATCGTGGCCAAACTGCGCGAGATCCCGCACGTGGAGATCGTGCGCTATGGCACGGCCGCGCCGGTGACGTTTCCGCAGCGGATCACAGACGAACTGCTGGCCATGATGAAGAAATACCAGCCGGTGTGGCTCAACACGCACTTTAACCATCCGAAGGAGATCACGCCGGAAGCGCGGCAGGCGCTGGCGAAACTGGCCGACGCCGGCATCGTGCTGGGGAACCAGAGCGTGCTGCTGAAGGGGGTCAACGATTGCCCTTACGTGGTGAAGGAGTTGGTGCAGCGGCTGGTGCAGAACCGCGTGCGCCCCTACTATCTCTACCAGTGTGACCTATCGCAGGGCATCGCCCATTTCCGCACGTCGGTGAGCAAGGGGATCGAGATCATCGAGCACCTGCGGGGGCACACCTCGGGGTTCGCCGTGCCCCAGTTCATCGTGGACGTGCCGGGCGGTGGCGGAAAGACGCCGGCCAGCCCGTGCTACCTGCTGAGCCGCAACGAGCGCACGGTGATCTTTCGGAACTATGAAGGGGTGATCGCCAAGTACGTGGAGCCGGAGGACACCCGCTTCGGCGGCTGCCCGGGGGAGTGCCAGATCTGCCAGGAGCGGCAGGCGCGCGGCCTAGACCAGCCCAAGGTGGGGCTGGAGCGCATCTTTGGCGGCGAGGTGGACGCGCTGGAGCCGGCCCACCTGGCCCGGCGCGAGCGGCACAAGACCTAAGCAGGCAATTGCCTCTCACACAGTTTCGTGGTATGATGAGCCCGCCCACCGTCAAGGTGCGGTGGGCTTTTCGTTCTGACACAGAAACCCGGTTTCTGGATACACGGGGAAGGAGGAAATGAGATGAAAGGCAAGGCTTTGTTCAACCTGGTACCTGCCCTGGGCCTGGTCCTGGCGCTGGGCCTGTTGATGACCGGCCTGCCGGGAGCGGCCGGCGCCCAGGGGGTGCAGCCGCAGGCCGTACTGGGAGGTGCCTTCACCTACCAGGGGCGGCTGGTTAAAGACGGCCATGCCGTCACCGGGACGTGCGCGTTCCAGTTCAGCCTATGGGACGCCGGCAGCGGCGGGCACCAAATCGGCAACACCCAGACCGTCAGTAGCGTGAGCGTGAGCGACGGCTATTTTAGCGTGCTCCTCAACGACGCCGACGAGTTCGGCAGCGGCGCCTTCACCGGCGACGAGCGTTATTTGCAGATCGCCGTGAAATGCAGCGGCGACAGCACCTTCGTCCTGCTGGGCGGGCGGGCAGCGCTCTCTGCTGCGCCCTATGCACTGCACGCCAGGAGTGCCCCCTGGAGCGGGCTGGCAGGGGTGCCGGCTGGCTTCGCCGACGGTGTAGACAACGGCGGAGATTACCAGAACGTGATCGTCGTGGCCAAGAGCGGTGGCGACTTCACCTCCATCCAGGCGGCGTTGAACAGCATCGCCGATAATAGCGAGGCCAATCGCTACCTGGTGTGGGTAGCGCCGGGCACCTACACCGAGACGGTGACGATGAAGCCCTACGTGGACATCGAAGGCTCCGGCGAACTGACCACCAGGATCACGGCCAGCATCTGGGCACCCTTGGGCACATCTGCGCTGACCGGTACCGTGGTGGGAGCAGACCATGCGGAAATGCGTCTTCTGACGGTTGAGAACAGTGTTCAGGAAACGGACGCCGTGGACATCCAGATGGTCGCCATCTACAATAACAATGCCTCACCCCGACTCACACACGTCACTGTCATCGCCACAGACCAGGGGAACAATTACAGCGTGATCACCGGCATGCATAACAATGACTCCTCACCGACGTTGACTCATGTGACCATCACGGTCTCGGGGGGATTCTTCGGCGACGGCGTGCACAATTACTCCTCCTCACCGACGATGGCCCACGTGACCATTACTGCCTCAGGAGCCGAGGGTGGCACCGGCGTGGCCAACGAGCATGGCTCTTCACCTGTAATGACCCACGTGACGGCTACTGCCTCGTTCGGAGAAAGCAGTCGCGGTGTCTACAATGACCAGTCCTCACCAACGATGACAGATGTAACCGCCACAGCTTCTGGGTCGGTCTCCAACGTCGGCGTCCTCAACGACTCTTCCTCGCCGGAAATGACACGCGTGACCGCCATCGCCTCAGCAGCATACTTTAGCACCGGGGTGTCCAACAACTCCTCCTCGCCAACGATGACACACGTGACCGTGGTTGCCTCTGGAACAGAGAGCTGCTACGGAATATACAACAATGCATCCTCACCGACGATCCAGTATAGCACCATCAATGCCAGTGGCGGGACCCAGACCGGCTACGGCATCTACAACGAAGCCGATAGCGGCTCATACACGGTGAAGATAGACCATTCAGAGATCACGAGCAGCCTCAACACCATTGTAAATGACGCGGAATTCACCACGCGCGTGGGCGCTTCCCAGTTGGCTGGCAGGGCCGTAGTCACCGGCGGCGGCACCGTGACCTGCGCCGGGGTCTACGACGAGAACTATGCGTTTCGCGCCAGCACGTGCCCGTAGGGGGGATGCAGACATGAAACAGGCGGCAGTAACAGGCGGACTCGGGAGGCTGGCAGCGCTCGCCTTGTTCCTGGTCGTTTCGGCGGCCGTGGTCCGCGCGCAGGCAGGTGGCGCGGTGACGTTGCCCGGTGCGGGTTATGACCTATCGTGGTTCACGATAGACGGTGGTGGGGGTACGGCCAGCAGCGAGGGCTACACGTTGACTGGCACGGCCGGCCAGCCGGAGCCGGGCGCAGCGCTGCAGGGTGGTGGCTACGTGCTGATCGGCGGCTTCTGGCCCGGGGCAGCGGCAGGATGCCGCTTGTACCTCCCGCTGGTGCTGAAGAGTTGGCAGTGACGGATAGAAGGTTCGTAGCGGCGACTTCAGTCGTTGCCAGAGGGGGAAAAGCGACTGAAGTCGCCACTACAAACCCCAAGAACCGGGTTTCTTTATGCGCGGCGGTAGATGCGCGTCCCTGGGTTCTCCCCCGCCAGCGCGCGGGTCAGGTTGCCCGGCTCCCGCCCGTTGATGATAAAGACCTCGCGCACGTTGCGGGCGTGCGCCAATGCGCTCAGCATGGCCCGCTCCACCGCCAGGTCCGAAAGGTCCAGTGCCAGCAGGTCGTTCACTTCGATCTCCGGGATAAAGTCGGCGGTGGGATCCTTCTTGGGATCGGCCATGTACAGCCCTCGCTCGTCTTTGACCAGGATGCAGCGCCGGGCGCCGACCACCTCGGCGGTGAGAAAGACGCCACTGTCGGTGCGGTGCGGGGGGATGCGCCCCCGCGCCGCCGGTTCCTCCCACAGGCCGTAGGGGGGCATGGCGTGCATCACCGGGATCGAGCCGAGCGCCATGTAGGCGGGCAACTTGACCACGTCTTCGTGGCTGATCTTGATGCCGCCGTGGGGGGCCAGCAGGATCGAGATCATGAGGGCATTCTGCTCGCTGATGCTGGCACCCAGTTTGGCGAGCACCCCGGTGGGCATCCCCAGGTCCAGGGCGATGGAGTAGACGTGGCGACTGCGGGTGCCGCCGCCAGTCATGACCAGCAGTTGATACTCAGCGCGGGCGGCGACGATCTCTTCCACCAAAGGCAGCACCACCGGGCGTCCTCGATCTATGATGCTCTGTCCGCCCAACTTGACGACGTTGAGGTCGGGCAGGGCACGGAAGACGGTCTCCGTCTCGGTGCTGTCCAGAAGCGCCTTGTCCATCAGAGACTCGGCCATGAGCGGGGTCTGGATGTGTAAGCGGCCGGTTGTGTCGCGTAGCAGGCTCATCGTACTCCTTGCCACAAAGATTACTTGCACGAACGAGCGCCCCTCACCCCTGCCCTCTCCCCGAGGGGGAGAGGGTGCGAGCGCCCTACACCCTTGCCCTCTCCCCGAAGGGGAGAGGGAACACACTCCCCTCTCTCCGGCAGGGAGAGGGGCCGGGG
>DATKWP010000022.1:0-2368 GCA_035529535.1 Anaerolineae bacterium
GGGTCTGACTCACGCCCTGACGAGCCGGCTACTTGCTCTCTGCCGGACCCGCACCCACGTACAAGCGAGACTCACTATATACCAGATACGCCGGCCAGGCAAACGATGCGCTTGCGGCGTCTGGGCACGCTCATCGCCCCAGAGTGTGGCGCCTGACCATTTCTCGCAGCCAGGTCAGCCAGGCCTCCAGGCCTTCCCCAGTCTTGCAGGAGAGGGGAAAGAACGCCAGGCCTGGATTGAGCGCCTCGACCCCTCGGCGGAAGTAATCTACGTCGAAGTCAAAGGCCGCCAAGACGTCCATCTTGTTCAGCACCAGGCCATCCACCCCCCGGTACATGACGGGGTACTTGTAGGGCTTGTCGTCCCCTTCCGGCACGCTGGCGATGAGAATGCTCCGATGTACGCCCAGTTTGAAACTGGCGGGGCAAACCAGGTTACCCACGTTCTCGACGATGAGCAGGTCCAACTCATCCAGAGGAAGTTCTGGTAACGCACGCTGGAGCATCGCCGCATCCAGGTGGCAGGCCCCGCCCGTGTTGATCTGGACAGCCGGGACGCCGAGGGCCGCGATGCGGTCGGCGTCTATGGTGGTGGCGATGTCGCCGTCTACGGCGCCGATGCGGAACTCTCCGCGCAGTGCTTCCACCGTGCGCATGATGAGGCTGGTCTTACCGGCGCCTGGCGAGGCCATCACGTTCAGGGCAAAGACCCCCGCAGCATCCAACCGGGCGCGGTTGGCGTCGGCCAGTTGGTCGTTCGCGCTGAAGATCTGTTCGACGACAGAGACCCGCACAGCCATAGACGCTTACTCTACCTCGATGCTCTCCAGCCGGAAATCGTCGCCGCCGGCAGCCACGACCCGCTTTTCGCCACAGGCAGGGCAGGCATAATCCCGGGCGTTCAGAGGGAACGTCGTACTGCAGCCCAAGCAGCGCAGCGTTCCCGGCACGCGCTCAAAGTGCAACTGGGCCCCTTCGGCGATGGTACCCTGGCTGACGATGTCCCAGTAGAACTGTACCGAGTCGTCCACGATGCTCGCCAGTTCCCCGATGACTAAATTGAGCCGGGTGATGCGCTGAGTGCCCGCCCGCTCCGCGTGACGCAGCGCGATCTCCAGCAGGCTTTGGGTGACGGATAGTTCGTGCATCTGTAGCAAAGAACATATAACACAAGGAGTGAAAAAGGTCAAGGACGAGGATGAGTGCCAGCATGCCGGTGTTGCACCTTCGCGTGCATGTGTTATACTCTCCACTGCATCATCCGGAGCAGACAGCGAGGAAAAGCCATGACCGCTGAGGAACTAGAAGAGATCGTCCAAAACATGCGCGACGTGGGCGCGGACTTGACTCACGTCGAGGCCAAGAAAGCCGGGCAGGGCCTGCCCAAGCGACTATGGGAGACGCTGTCTGCCTTCGCCAATACTCCCGGCGGCGGTGTAATCATCCTGGGGGTAGATGAGGAGCGCAACTTCCAGGTCACGGGTGTGCCCGACCCTGCCAAGCAGCAGAGCGATCTGGCCTCGCTGTGTGATCAGATGGAGCCCCCGCTGCGGCCGTTGATCCAGGTACACACGTTGAAAAACCACCCGGTGATCGTCGCTGAGGTCCCCGAGGTATCCCATACGCAGAAGCCTTGTCACTATCGCGGCGCTGGCCTGATGACGGGTTCCCTCATCCGTGTGGCCGATGGAGACCGACGCCTGACCCAGTACGAAATCCAGGTCTTCCTGGACAACCGGGGCCAGCCCTCCTACGACCTGGAACCAGTGGCCAATAAATCCCTACAGGACCTGGCCCCCGACTTGCTCGACACCTTCGTCGCCCGGTTGCGTGCCCACCCTGACGCACCCTACCGCGACTGGGACCGCCAGCGGCTGTTGCAGGTCTTCCGCATACTGGTCGAGCACCAAGGCCGGCTGGTTCCTTCGCTGGCCGGTTATCTGTGCTTTGGCACCTACCCGCAGGACGTCTTCCCTGGCCTGCACCTGGCCGTGGTGCGTTATCCTACCTCGCGCTCTGGCGAGGCTTCGGCACGGGGTGAGCGGCTGTTGGACAACGTCAAAACCGAGGGACCACTGGGGGCATTGCTGCGCCAGGGGACGAATGCTATCCTGCGCAACCTGCAGCGTCGGGCGGTCATCGAGGGCCTTTTCCGCCGGGACGTGTGGGAGTATCCCGTGGAAGTGCTGCGGGAGGCGCTGGTCAACGCCCTGGCCCACCGTGACTACTCGCCGTTGGCCCGGGGCACCCCGGTCCAGGTACGCATCTTCCCTGACCGTCTGGAGGTGGAGAACGCGGGAGGGCTCTTTGGTCCGGTGACGACGGAACGGCTGGGGGAACCGGGTTTGCTAGCCACGCGCAATGCCCAC
>DATKWP010000023.1:0-5593 GCA_035529535.1 Anaerolineae bacterium
GTGACGTTGGACGAGATCAACGCGGCGCTGCGGGAGGCGGCGGCGGTGCGCGGGGCGGAGGTGCGTATCGTGCAATCCAACCACGAGGGGGCGTTGATTGACGCGCTGCACGAGACGATGGGGTGGGCCGACGGCGTCCTCATCAACGCCGGTGGGTACACGCATACGAGCGTGGCGCTGCGGGACGCGCTCGTCGGGGTAGGGCTGCCCGCGGTCGAGGTGCACCTGTCGAACGTCTACGCCCGCGAGCACTTCCGCCACGAGTCGCTCATCGCGCCGGTGTGCGTGGGACAGGTCAGCGGGTTCGGCTGGCGCAGTTATCTCCTGGGGCTGACGGCGCTGCTGGACTGCCTGGAAGAGCGGGAAGGTGAAGAGATCACGGGGCCGCCAGTTCCGCCATCATGTGAGAGATAAACCAGGAGCCGTTCCCCGTCAGGCGCAGGTTAGAACACGGATCAGCAGGATTAACGGATTCGACCAGGGCTGATTCCTGCCAGCGGCGGAAGAGCACTTCGGCGCGCTCCTGGCCCAGCACGCCGGCGAACAGGCCTGGAGGGATGCGCGCCGACAGGAGGGCAACTTCCAGCGGGTGTAACCGGTTTTCGAGCGCGTTCCGCCGCAGCCCGGCCTGCAGCCCGGGGAAGGCCGGGGTGACGCTCTGGCAGTACACCTTGTACTCCGGATGGCGATAGTGGTAGCCGCCGAAGACGCCGTCGGCGATGGTGCCCAACGCCAGGCAGTCCTCTCCCCGCTCCGGGAAGGTAAAGTAGAGGTTGGTGTCGCGCTGGCGCGCCAGGTGGTTGAACAGCGTTTTCCGGTAGCCCAGGGAGATGAGCAGGCGCGAGGTAGCCTGCATCAGGAAGTAGTTGACCAGGCGCGGGCGACCGGCCAGGCCGTACTGCTCGGCGAACCGGCGGTTGCGCGAAGAGAGTTGCAGTTCGTACAGGGAGAAGCCGTCCACGCCCACCGTCTCCAACGCGTGGACGTCGGCCAGCGCCCCTGCCAGGGTCTGGCCGGGCAGGCCGAGGATGAGGTCTACGCTGACGATCCAGCCTAGGCTGACCGCTGCGGCGATCTTGTCCAGCACGGTGGCCGCGTCTTCACGCCGGTTGATGGTTCGCCGCACGTCGTCCTGGAGGCTCTGCACCCCGACGTGTAGGCGGGTGAAACCCAGGCGGTGGAGGGTGGAGACTATGTCGGGGGTGAGTTCCGACGAGGTGGACTCGAGCGCCCATTCGGTCTGTGGGCTAGTGTGAAAGTTCTCGCGGATGTCCTGGACCAGGCGGGTGAGCGGCTCCTCGCCCAGGAAGGTGGGGGTGCCCCCGCCCAGGTGGACCGTGGAGACGGGCCGCTGGGACAGGGTTCCCGGCCCGCTCCACAGGCGCATTTCCTGTGCCAGTAGCGCCAGGTAGCCCTCGACGTGCCGGGCCTGGTATTGCAGGAGGGGGAAGGAGTAGCAGTCGCAGAAACTGCACCGGCTGGCGCAGAAGGGGACGTGGACGTAGATGCAGAATGGGCGGGCGAATTCGATACGGCTCGCGTCCTGGCGCAGCGCCGCCCAGGCCTGCTCGCCGGTGTCGGTGAAGCCGCGCCTGGCCCACACCGGGAGGGGCAGGCGGCGGTCTTCGATGCAGTAGGGGGGCCGCAGGGCCAGCCACTGGCGCCGGATCCCCTCGACGTCAACCTCTGCCGAGGCCGAAGCGGATGCAAGGGATATACTCATCCCCTGCATCCGGAAGAAATCATCGAAGGATGGTAGTTCCATAGACGGTTCCCCTGGCTGCCCCTGCGCTTTTGCCCGCGGCCCACAGGCGGTCGGCGGTTTCGCGCAGGATGGCGTAGGCGAGCGCTTTTTGCATGAGGCAGCGAAAGGATGGGGGGGCCTCACCCTCACCCCCGGCCCCTCTCCCTCCCAGGGAGAGGGGAGTACCCTCACCCCTGGCCCCTCCCCCTGGGAGGGAGAGGGGAGTGTGCTCCCTCGCCCCTACGGGGAGAGGGTTGGGGTGAGGGGCGGTGTCCAGCGGGCAGCGGTCGGGACATTCCCGGATGCAGTGGTAGCGGTTGAAGCAACCCGCGCAGCAGGCCGGGGCGACGTCCAACTGCTGGCACAGCGCCTGCACGCGAGGGTGGTCTATCTCGAAGCGCCCGCTCTCCTGGTTCAGGGCGCCGATGGTAACACCCCTGGCCTCGACCTGGGGAGCGCCGGTGACCTTGAAGCAGGCGGTGGCCACGTCGCCGGGGACCAGGTTGAGCGTGTGCCGGAAGACGTGGCAATAAGGGCCGTGGATCGCGTCCGGGCGGCTGCCCGAGGTCATCAGGAGGATGCCGTGCTGGCCGGCAATCGCGCGGGCTTGCAGGAAATGGGCGACGAACTCGCCGGCCTGGTGAGCAGCCAGCCCGCTGGCGGGGGTGGTTCTCCCGCCCAGGTAAACCGGCTCGAAATGGATCTCCTCGGGCGCGAACTGGTGGCAGACGTAGTCGGCGATTTCGGCCTGGCGGTGAAGCGTCGCAACGGTGATGGTGGTGCGCACGTGGTACGGGCAGCCTTCGGCCTGCAGGATACGGGCGGTGCGTTCCACGACGCGCGCGGTCGCCCTGCCGTTGATGCGCGGCCGCTGGCGATTCTGAATCTCCGGTGGACCGTCGCAGGAGAGGCCGACCAGGTCAAAGTGATGGGCCAGCCAGGCCGCTTTCTCCTCGGACATCACGCCGTTGGTGGCGACGTAGCGGAAAAGGCCGACGCCGTGCGCAGCGGCTGCCTTCTCGAGTAGGACCAGCGCCTGCTCTACCTGCCGGCGGTCGAGGGTAGGTTCGCCGCCCCCGTGAAAGACCCCGTAGAGCGGGCGTCCCTTCCGTTGGCAGTTCCCGGCGACGACATCCGCAGCGGCAGCGATGGCTGGCAGTCCCAGCCGGGGGGCCGGCGCTGGCAATGGATCGGTGTGGCAGTAGACGCAGCCCAGGTTGCACTCGTTGTTCATGTACAGGGTCAGGCATTCCGGGCTGAACGGTTCCTCCTGCCAGCGCCGCGCCTCCGCGACGGCCAAATCGGCCCGACGCCGCAACTCTGCTTCCCAGGCCACTTCCCGGTCTTGCTGCCCCTCTGAAAACAGCCCAGGCAGGTTGGCGCCCCCGGAGTCCCCGACTTGTCGGGGGCAGTTTCTGTCATTCCGAGGGCCGGTTCTGTCATTCCGAGCGCAGCGAGGAATCTCCCCACCCTGAGCAAGTATGGCGGCCTCGAACTGCACCGCGTCCGGCAGGCCGGCCACGCACAGGCAGCCTGGCGCGTAGAACATGGCATACTCGGGACGATCCCAGCGGAAGATGGGCCGCCCGGCGGCGCCTACTGGCCTGAAGGCTGCGGCTTCTGCGAGCAGGGGGAAATCAGCAGACACGGAGGATCGTCCTACCTCTCAGGCACAGGGGGGTCTTTCGGGAAACAGACCTGGCGCTCGACCAGGGAAAGGAACAGGTCTCGGGCGTGAGCAAACGCGCGGGTCTCGTCCCACCCCGTTTCTCGCGCCAGGTGTTGGCCGATTTCCTCCAGAGTGTGCTGGCCGGTGAACATGTCGAAGGTGAGTGTGTTCTCTTTCGTCGTTGGAAAGAGCCTCAGTATGGACCCGGCCTTCTTGCTCCGGCTCCAGGCGTGGCCCTGGTCCACGGATATCTCGCAATCCGGGTTCAGCATGGGCTTGATGGGGGCCAGTTGGGGGTCGGGCAGGTTGCCCAGATCAGACAACCGGAAGCCCTGCCCCCCCTGGAGGGAGCCGCGAAAGACGATGCTCTCCTGGAAGAGGGCGCGGAAGAACGCGCGCCGGCTGCACGTGAAAGACAGGTCACGGCGAGGGTGTGTCATGCAGGGTCAATCTCCTCCCGATACGACTTGCCGAAATTTCTCCATCCGTTCCATCAAGACCGGGTCTTCGATGCGGACCCACGTCGGCGGGCAGGTGGCGTAGAAGGCGGTGAACCGCTCGACGCAGCGGGCCGTCCAATCGTCCAGGGACGCCGGCGGCGTGTCACTGGTGAAGGTATACAGCCCGCCGATGTGCTCGTAGCGCGGGAAGGGGGCAGCTCCGCCGGGCATTCGATCCTCTTTGACCAGGGGGAACCCACAAGCCAGCCCCCGCTCCTGCAGGAATTCCATTGCCGCAACCAGGGTGTCCTTTTCTGGCATGATTAGGGTGGTCGCCTGGTGCAGGGCGTAGGGATGGCTGGCCACCGCTTCCTCCTGGTAGGGCAGGCGCGCAAAACTCGGCATGCCGGGCGGAAAGCGCACCGGAGATAGCCAGAAGGCCGGGTTGGTGATAGTCGGGCCACGCCTGGGGGCAGGATAGCACAGGCAGACGTTCGATCCACCGAAGCGGCGATCCATGTCCTCCAACCAGGGCTCGCAGTCTTCCTGGACGAAGAGGTCGTGGTCAACGAACCACAGCCCCTCGTGGTCGCCCAACAGTTCGCGGGCGACGGTTTCCCGCACGCGCCAGTCCTCCGCGCCACGGTCCGGCGGATAGGGCAGCTCCTGGACGCCGGGCGGCAGGTGCGCCCGGAAACGCGCTTTCTGCACCTCTGGCTTGCCGGCCTGCACGACGTAGATGGTCCGGTCCCGCGTGTGCCTGGCCAGGCTGTGCAGGCTGGCCAGCCCCAGGCAGTTGGACCACCACGAAATGACGACCAGATCGCTTCTCATAGTCTCTCGAAAGCGACCCATCTCCCACGGTCGTGGAGGGAGAGGGGGGCGGTCCTGGCGAGGCGGGCGAAGTCGTAACTGGGAACCTGCTGGCGCATCTGGCCAAGCGAGTCCAGATGGAAAAAGTGTACCTCGTCACCTCGCCAGGCACAACCACACTCGCACACCTGGTCCGCCACCAGCCGCTCGTAGGGGGCCAGCACCAGGGGGGCCAGGCTGCGCCGCCGGCCGCGGAGTTGCCTGAGTTTGCTCTGCAAGGAGCAGTCGTTCACTGCCAGGGGCAGGCCCTCGGCCTGGACGCGCTTCATCACGACCAGCGTCAGCGTGCGGCTCGCGGGGTGGATCTCGGTACGGTGGCCATCGGCTGTGACGACCGCCCGCCGCGCGCCGGCCAGAGCAGCCGAGTTGGTGCCCGGTTCGTACATCAGTTCGTGCAGATTGAGGAACCGCACGCCCGCCGCGCTCCAGGCCGCCAGGGAAGACAGGAGTTGGGGAGCATGGTCGGGAATGGCGGGGATTTCGACCGTCACGTGCGGGATGAAGCGAGCGGCGGCCGCCATGTTTCTCATGACGGTGGGATGGTCGTAGCCGGTAGCGGCCGCATTGAAGCGAATCTCGTCAACCCCCAGTTCCCCCAGTCGCCGCAACGGCTCCTCGTCGGCCAGCAGCCCGTTGGTATAGACCCAGTAGTACCGGTCTGGGTAGTGGCTTTTGAACCAGGTGACCCACCCGAGCAGGCCCGGTACGTCCGTGAAAGGCTCGCCCCCGGAGAAACTGACGCCGGTGATGTGGGTGCGGGCATACTGCTCGGCGATCTGCTCGGGCGTTCCGCCAAAGACCGAACCGGCATACTCCCTGGGGATGGCGTGTGGGCTGTAGCAGAACTCACAGTTCAGGTTGCACGCC
>DATKWP010000024.1:0-2212 GCA_035529535.1 Anaerolineae bacterium
CTGGGACTGGTGTGGGTGTTGCAAAGTGCCGCTCCGTTGGGGGTGTATCGTGCCCAGGCGAAACAGTTCGATGCGGCCCGGGCCTTGGAGGACGTGCAGGTGCTGGCGTCCCCCGAATTTCAGGGGCGCGAGTCGGGCACGCCGGGGGCCGAGTTGGCTGCCGAGTACGTCGCCACGCGCATGAAGGAGATTGGCCTGTTTCCCGCCGGTGAAGGGAATACCTACATCCAATCCGTACCCAGCCCGCGCTATCACATGACAGAGATGCCCCGGCTGGAGATCCTGGACGTCCAGGGGACCGTAGCCGAAGTGCTGGTGTACCGGCAGGACTTTGCCGAGTACGTCGGCAATTTCAATTCCTTTGGCGAAGGTACTGGGCCTATCGTCGGCATTGCTACCGGCCCTGACCCCGGCACCCCTGGGGGCGATGCTTATGGCATTGGCGGCCTCGATCTGTACGACGAGGTGATCCTGGTGCGTGAGGCGGTCATCGAGCGCATCGGCACCAGCAACGTGGCAGGAGTGCTGGTGGTCGTGGATGACCCTCGCACGATCCAACGTAAGGTCCTGTTTATGCAAGAGGGTTACTTGACGGCGCAGGTGCCTGTGATGCTCATCACTTCGCAGGTCGCCGACCGGTTGCTGGCCACGGCGGGCAGCAGCCTGGCTCAGTTCGACCAATTGGCGACTGGCTTGCAGCCTGGCGAGGTCGCGTTGACGGGTACGGGTGCGACAGCTCACTTGAAGACGGCGCTGGCGATGAGTGAAGGCCTGGATGAAAAGTACTACCACGTCATCGGCTTTATCCCCGGCACCGGCGCCCACACGGGGCCGAGGCTTGGCATGGGGATGGACAGCCAGGTCATCATGGTCAGTGCCTACTACGATGGCCTGGGCGTGGGGCCCGACGGTACCCTCTACCCGGGAGCCAACGACAATGGCAGCGGTGTGGCGACGATGCTGGAACTGGCCCGGGTGCTCAAGCAGGCCCCCTATCAGCCCAAGCGGACGGTTGTCTTTGTGGCCTGGACCGGCGGTGAGCGGACTGAGGGCCTGAGCGTCAGCAACGTGATGAACGCCAAGGTCGGCTTCACGTCGCTGACCGTGGAAGCGGTGATCGAGCTGAGCGGCGTGGGAGCGGGCGATGGAAGTGAGATCGCCCTGGAGCAGGGCAGCAGTTTCCGGTTGGTGCAGCTCTTTCAGAAGGCAGCCGGCCGGCTGGGGGTCTCCACCACCACGCGTGGACGTGGCCCCCACCACGGCATGTTCACCTCGCGGGGCTTTGGCGGCCGCTCAGCGCTGAGCCTCTACGTGAGTTGGGACGGCTCAGATCGGACTGCTCATACGCCGGAAGACACGCTTGAGGCGCTAGACCCCAAGAAACTGAGACAGGTGGGCCAGACGACGCTCCTGGTGTTGACCGTGCTCAGCCGCGAGGTGGAATATTGACTGGAGCCCCGTTTTCTGGGAGAAAGCGGATCTCTGGCGCTTGCCAACTGAACCAACCTTGTGTACAATACCCCCTACATTTACGCATTACGGATTACGCGTTACGAATTACTCCGATGCATTTCGACGTCCTGACCCTCTTCCCTGCCATGTTCCACGGCCCTTTAGAGGAGAGCATCCTGAAACGGGCTCAAGAAAGTGGCCGTCTTGCGCTGGCGTTGCACAACGTCCGTGACTATGCCACCGGCAAACATCACATCACCGACGACGTCCCCTATGGCGGGGGAGGTGGAATGGTGATGAAGCCGGAGCCTATCTTCGCCGCGGTCGAAGCAATCCTGGCAGGCGAAACGGGGGTGCCGGTCATCCTGCTGAGCCCTCAGGGTCGCCTCTTCACCCAGGCCGTGGCCGGTGAACTGTCGCATTGCCGGCGCATCCTGCTCATCTGTGGGCGCTATGAGGGAGTGGACGAGCGGGTGCGCCAGCATCTGGCGACCGATGAAATCTCGATCGGCGATTACGTGCTGACCGGTGGCGAGTTGGCGGCGCTGGTCATCATTGACGCGGTGACGCGACTGCTGCCGGGGGTATTGGGGGACCCTGGTGCAACGTTCGACGATTCCCATGCCCGAGGGCTGTTAGAGGGGCCGCACTATACTCGTCCGGCCGTCTTTCGGGGCTGGGAGGTACCGGAGGTATTGCGTTCCGGCAACCACGCGGCCATCGTCCGCTGGCATCGTGAGCAGGCCCTGCAACGCACGCT
>DATKWP010000025.1:0-2145 GCA_035529535.1 Anaerolineae bacterium
GCACGAAGGTCGGCAACTCGGCGAACGTCAGCTCGATCTCCCCGACGTACTGGCGCATCATCTTGCTCGGCCGGCCGACGTTCTGGCGGTAGTACGTATCTATCGCCTCCCGCCCGATGAGGACCTGCTGGTCGCGGGTCAGGTACAGCGTCGAGCGCATCACCGTCGGCGTGTGGCTGGCGAGATCGAGGGGAAACAGGTGCACCCGCTCCCCATCGAAGGCCGCTGCCCCACTATTCGTCGTCCCAAAATCAACCCCGATCCGCATTCCCCCTCACTTCTCTCCTGCCTTCTCCCCCTCTTCCCATCTCCCCCTCTCGTCCATTCCCGCCCTCACTGCCAGCCCTCCCGTCACACTGCTGAACGCATCCGACAGCACCACCTTCTGCGGGCCGAAGATGCGCTCCAGCAGCTCGACGAAGCATGGAATTTGGGCCGAGCCACCCGTGCGCACCACCGTGTCAATCTCGTCCACCCCCAGGCCGGAGCGGGCCAGCGTGTCCAGCAGGCACGCCTCGACGCGGCGCGCGATGTCGGCGATCAGCGCTTCGAACTGGGAGCGCGTCAGCGGTTGCCACACGTTGATGTCGTCGCCGGCCAGGGCGATCAGGGCAAAGTGGGCCGCCGAAAGCGCGATCTTGGCCCGCTCCACCTCGTCAATCAGCCGGATGGCATAGTTGTTGACCAGCAGCGACTCCAGCGCCCGCACCCGGCTGGGGTGGCTCCCGGCGATCTGCGCCAGTCGCAGGAAGCGCAACGTCTCCGGGCGGTTCAGTTCGGGGATCGTCTGCCAGTGGACCAGCGTGTCGGTGTACTGGGCGGGGAAGGGGGCGCCATCCTCGCCCCAGGTGGACCCGCGCCCAAAGTGGTCCAGCATCAGCCGCTCGATGATGCGCTGGTCGAAGGTGTCGCCGGCGATGCCCACGCCGCCGGTGGCAAACACCTGCCTGCGCCCTGGCTCGCCGATGCGTATCACGGTGATGTCCAGCGTCCCGCCCCCAAAGTCAAACACCGCCACGTTCTGCGGTGTGCCTGCCGTCAGCTCATAATACAACGCCGCCGCTACCGGCTCCAACTCGAAGGCCACCTCCCGAAAGCCGGCCTTTTCGGCGGCCCGCCGCAGCCGGCCCTCGGCGCGCTCGTTGTCCGCCTCCTCCTCACTGCCGGCAAAGTTCACCGGGCGGCCCAGCACCACACCGTCCACCGTCTGGCCTGTGTGGGCCTCCACCCGCTGGCGCACTTCCCGCAAGTAGATCGCGATCAACTCCTCCAGTTCATAGTAGCGGTTAAAGATCGTCGTGCCCCGATAGCCGGTCGCCAGCCCACTCTTGAGCGAGCGCAACAGCCGCCCCGGCGTCAGTTCGTCCACCAGCACGTAGACGTCCCGCACGAAGGTGGCCGGCCCGCCGGGATACCCCTTCACAGACTCGACCACGCCGAACGTCAACTCGATCTCGCCCACGTACTGGCGCATCATCTTGCTGGGCCGGATGTACCCATCCGCGCCGATATTCTGCTGGTAGTAGGTGCCGATTGCCTCCTGGCCGATAAAGACCTGGTGGTCGCGGGTCACGTACAGGGTTGAGCGCATCACCGTGGGCGCGTGGCTGGCCGGGTCGAGCGGAAACAGGTGCACCCGCTCCCCATCGAACATCGCCGCCCCGCTATTCGTCGTCCCAAAGTCCAGCCCAATCCGCATCCTTCTTTTCTCCCCTTCTCCCCTGCTCCCCCTCTCTCCTGCTCCCCCTCTCCTACCCCTCCCCCGGCACGCACACCACCGCCACCGCCGGATCACGCCCCAGGTCGCGCACCAGGGTGCCTTTGCCGGTCCGTTCGTAGACCGGGATATTGTCTGTCGAGACGAGGGCCAACTTGCCGGAGTAGGTCAGGTACAAGAGCCGCGCCTGGGGCTCGCAAGGAAACGCTCCCAGCACGTCGTAGGCCTGGATGAGCGGTTTGCCTGTGCCGCCGGGGCGCACCCGCCCCTCGAAGCGGGCCGTATCAAGTCGCCCCACGTGGCCTGACGCCGTGACGATCAGCACCACGGCGTCGGACGCGAGCGACAATGCTGTGACGACCTCGTCGTCGGCGTCCAGTTCCAGCGCCGCCGATCCTGGCCCGGCGATGGCCCGCTGCGGGAAGCGC
>DATKWP010000026.1:0-3369 GCA_035529535.1 Anaerolineae bacterium
GGCAGGGCCGACCGGGGCGGCGCTCTGGATCGAGCCCCTGGAGGTCGGCTGGCAGGCTGAATTGGAGGCCCTCAGTGCTGGCCTGAACGGCGGGGGCAAGATGGTGATCGTTGCCTCGCGGCCGCTGGCCCGCCTGCTGCCTGAACGACGAGAATGGCCTGGGGAGGCATTGGGCCTGCAGCTCGGGGGCCTCGGCCGCCTGCGCCGGGCCCTGGCCGAAGCGGGGCTGGCCCTCGAGGCCGAGTATGGCCTGCATACCCTGTCAGCCACGATCCTGAACCTGCTCGGTCAGTGTGCTTCCCGCGGGGGGCGCCCCGACCTGGGCGACCGGCTGCATTTTGCCGGACGGCTGCGCTACATCACCTCGGGGCCGTTGGCTCGACTCTCCACCGTGGCCCTGCTGGTGGCGCGTGCCGGTACACCTGACAGGTCCCGGCAGAGCTGTCAGGTCTGGGGTTCCTCCGCGCTGGCGGGTGGGGAGCAGGCTGGCGTACACTCTGCCATCGGCCGGGCCGTGGCCCGCCTGGACGCCTGGCTGGAGACGCTGCGCGGGCCCGAGGGCACCGGCGCCTATGGTGGCCCGGTGGCCCACTGGTGGCGCCAGGGGTTACTCTACACGGGCCCCGGCCTCGACTGGCGCTACGAGGGCATTATCGACGGCTATCTGGCCCTCTGGGATCGGAGCGGCGACGAGCACTGGCTGATCAAGGCCCGCCGGGCCGGCGATGACCTGGTGGCCGGGCAGTCCCCGGCTGGCCACTACGCTGCCTCGGCCTTTGAGCTGAACCCGGCGTCGGCCGGCACGCCCCACGAGGCCGCCTGTGACCTGGGCCTGCTGCTTCTGGTCCGGGCCCTGCGGGCAGCGGGTGAGGAGGGCTGGGACGCCTACGCCGCCGCTGCGGAGCGGAACCTCCAGGCATACTATGTCGAGAAACTCTGGGACCCTGACGCAAAGTCCTTTCGCGACAGCCCCGGGGTGCCGTCCTTCGTGCCCAACAAGGCGGCCACGGCCTGCGAGGCGTTCTTCCTCCTGGCTGAGGTGCGCGGGGAGGATCGTTGGGTCGAGCAGTACGCCCTGCCCACTTTGGATCGCATCGTCGCTTACCAGGTGAGCGACGGCGGGCCGTTGGACGGTGCTATCGCCCAGAACAGCATCGGGGACAAGAAGATAGAGAAGTACTTTCCCTTCTACATCGCCCGCTGTGTGCCGGCCTTGCTGCAGGGGTGCAGATGGACGCAGAAGGCCGAATACGCCGACGCTGCGCTGCGGGCCATGCGTTTCCTGGGCCGTTGGGTGTATGCGGACGGCTCATTGCCAGCCGCTGTCTACCCCAATGGCCGGGCCAATCGTTACCCGAGCTGGATCGCTGCCCTGGGGGACGTGCTGCGTGCCGGCGACCTGTGCCGGCCCTACGGGTTCGAGGGGGATCTGAGCGCGATGCACGGTCGGCTCCTGGCCGGGCAGAGCGCGAGCGGTGGCATTCAGACGGCGAGCGGCTTTGCTGCCCAGGCGGGGGGGCGGATACCCGCCCTGCCCGACCTGCGCGACCTGCTCCACGTGGCCGGTTGGAGCGCCATGGCCTTCCGCTACCTGGCTCCCCAGGTTGGCCCGGGGTTGAAACCTGCCCCAGATAGTCCAGCATTTGAGGCCGACTGTACCTTCGGCGGTCAGCGCGTGCGCCTGCGCGAGACGCCGGCGGAGCTTGTGGTTTCGGCGGGTGAGCAGGTACACTACCACTGGCGCAAGGGCGATCCCTGGCCGCGGGTGGCCGAACCGGAGTTCTGGGTGCAATGACTACTCTGGAACTTGCGCGGCGATTCGTTTCCAGGAGCAGGTTGCCTGGACGATACATCCTGGCCGAAGTGGCGGCCAAACTGTTTGCACCCCCCACGGGGGTGGTCGAGGCCAATCTTGGAAGCTATCGCGTTGCCTTTGACTTCGGCGATCTGATCCAGAGACAGGTCTATTTCGGCCTGTACGATCAAGCCGAGACAGAGTTGCTCCGTCGAATCCTGGGATCGGGTGACATCTTCTTGGACCTTGGCGCCAACGTGGGCTACTACAGTCTGATTGCATCCCAGATTGTCGGGCCCGAGGGCCGGGTTCATGCCTTTGAGCCCATCGGTCAAAACGCCAGGGTCCTAACACGGACAATCGCGGAGAACGGCATCAGCAATATCACCGTCAACGAGGTGGCGGTTGGCGCGGAGGCGGGTTCTCTGGATCTGTTTGTGCCGGACGGGGACATTGGCAATTCTGGCTGGGCTTCTATTGTTCCTTCCGAGCGTCGGCCTCGCACCATCACCGTCGAAATGGTGGCAATTGACGATTATCTCGCGGCTCAGTCGGTAGACCGGGTCCGTCTTGTGAAGATGGACATTGAGGGGGGCGAACTGAACGCGTTGCGAGGGATGGAAAGGCTGTTGCGACAGGCCGACGCCCCTGATCTGCTCTGCGAAGTGAATCCCTTCCTGCTGGAGAAACTGGGGCTAGGTGCTGGCAGTTTGGGGCAGCTTCTGGACAAACGGGGCTATTTGTTGTATGAGGTTGGGTCGTCTGGCCTGAAGGCAATCGACCCGCACGACGAGATCGTGCGACAGATCAATGTGTTCGGTACCAAGGATGTGTTGCGCAGAAATGATGGAACTGAAGATAGCCGGTCCTCAACCTGAGGCGTTCTGTCAACTTGGGCGTTTGTGGCTGGTCTGCCATGTTGAGACGTAGCCAGAGCCTGCTAGACCGTAATGCCGGGAAGCTTCTCCTTCTCGGCCTGGTGGGGGTCGCCGCGTACAACTGGCGTTTGTGGCAGCGCGACAAGGCCAGGTTCGCCGAATTGGGCCAGCCCGAGCCGCCGCCTGATTGGCGCGACTGGCCGCACCAGCCCCTGGTCAGCATCCTCGTCGCCGCCTGGGATGAAGCCGACTTGATTCAGCGGCATATCGAGAGCTTCCTGGCCCTGCGCTATCCCAGGAAGGAGCTCATCCTGTGCGCGGGGGGCAGCGATGGGACCTACGAAATCGCCCGGCGCCACGCCGGTGAACGGGTGGCGGTCCTGGAGCAGCAGGCCGGCGAGGGCAAACAGGCCGCATTGTCTCGTTGCCTGGCAGAAGCTGGAGGTGAGCTAATCTTCTTGACCGATGCGGATTGCCTGCTGAACGACGAGGCCTTTACCCGGACGCTGGCTCCGCTCGTGCTGGAAGGGGAGGCTGTTGCCACGGGCAGATCGCGACCGCTGCCGGAGCAGTTGGCAGAGCCGTTTACCGTCTACCAGTGGTGCACCGACATTTACGTGGCAGCGCAGTACGGAGAGTACGTTCCAGGCATACTGGGCCGCAACTGCGCCGTGACCCGCCAGGCGCTGGAGCAGA
>DATKWP010000027.1:0-3733 GCA_035529535.1 Anaerolineae bacterium
AAAGATGACCTCTTTGAAGCCGCCGACGCCGGTGGCATGGGCGCTCAGTAACTCGGTTTTCCACCCCCGGTCCTCGGCGTAACGGGTATACATGCGGTACAGGTCGGCGGCGAACAGGCCGGCCTCGTCGCCACCGGCGCCGGCGCGAACCTCGACGATCACGTCCCGGGCGTCGCGCGGGTCCTGGGGGAGCAGCAACTGCTGTAGCCGGGCCTGCAGGCTGTCGAGTTGCTCCTCCAGGCGTGCGACCTCCGCTCTGGCCAGTTCCCGCAGTTCGGGGTCGGCCTCGTCGGTCAACAGGGTCTTGGTCCCCTCCAGTTCGTTGGCCGCACTCTTGTATTTGCGGTAGAGGCTGATGATTTCCTCCAGGCCGGCCTGCTCCTTGGCGTATTCGGTCACGCGCTCGTAATTCTGCGCCACGGTCGGGTCGGCCATCAGGCGCGTCAGTTCCTCGTATCGCGCTTCGACTTTGTCCAGTTTGTCCAGCATAAAAACGGTATCCCCTCAATTACACAGTAGGGCGGCCTGGGCAGGCCGCCCCCTTCACCTACGTATTATAGCCAAGCAGGACATAACGTCAAGCGCGGTAACTGCGATAGATAGGCTCAGGCCCTCACGTGGTGGACGCCAACACCATCACAGGTATATCACGGGCACCAGGCGCCGAGGCACCAGGCGCCGAGGGTGAATAACATGCGCCGTGGTGTTTCTGCCGGCGGGATCCGTGCACACACCCAGCCATCCCCTTGCTGGCACCAGGCGCCCTTGGCTGCTGTGGCCCAGTGCTCTACTCGAGGGAGTACTTGATCATCGAGTAAGACTTGCTGACACCCGGAGCCTGGCACGAGGAGCGTGTAGGCGTGAGGCAGCGGCGGCACCTGGACCCTCAGAGTGTCTGGCGGGCAAAATTCGAGGATGAAGGAGTAGGTGGCGGACGTCAGCCCATCGTACCAATCGCACGTCACGCGCCCGGGTTTGGGGTAAAGCCGGAAGATCAGGTTCTCGTACCGGTCCATCCGGTTCCCGATCGGGCTGCCCAACTGGGGACTCTCGCCGGTGTTGAGAGGCAAGATGGCTCCCTCCCGCACGAACACCGGAATGACGTCCTGTGGTGCAGCACAGTCAATCCACGTCGCGCCTTCGTAAGCCACCTGGTCCCACAAGCCGAACCACCGCCCCGGCGGAAGATAGACCTGCCTGTGCCGTGCTCCTGCTGCCAGCACCGGCGCCACCAGCAGCACGCGCCCGAAGAAATACTGGTCTCCCAAGTCCCGACAGGCCGGATCGTCCGGGTACTCGAGCCACATCGCCCGCATCAGCGGCAGCCCGGTCTGAGCGCTGTGCCAGGCCTCGCTGTAGATGTAGGGTAACAGGTTCATCCGCACGTTGGCGTAGAAGCGATAGGTCGGGAGCACGTCTGGATCGCCGGTGCGCCCGGCGATGTTCCAGGGCGTCCGGTCGCGGCAGGGCAGCCGGTGTTCGTTGAACTCGCTATGATACTGCATGATCGGGCAAAAGGTCGCCATGGTGGCCGCCCGCAGGTAAAGTTCCGCCGTGGGTATCTCACCACTGAACCCGGCCAGGTCCCATCCCCAGAAGGGGAGGCCCGAGAGGCCAGCGTTCAGCCCGGCCAGGATCGACGCACGGAAAGCCTCCCAGGTGGAACGCTCATCGCCGGCCCAGTGGCACGGATAGGCCTGCGCCCCTGTGAACCCGGCCCGGCTGAAAGTGAGCGCATCACCGTCCCGCTTCTCCTGGGCGAAGCGTTGGTAGGCCCCGACGTACAGGTTCGGATAGAGGTTCCCTAGTTCATCCCCCCGGCGGCCGTCGGCAAAGCGCAGGTCCCGGCCCCACAGGTGTTCTCCTCCATCGGTCTTGAAGCCATCTACCTTCAGTTCCTCCAACAGGTAAGCGCGTTTGCTGAGCCACCACCGGACGGCTGCGAGGTTGGTGAAATCCAGGACCAGGCCGCCGTGGAACCAGAAGGGCCGGATGCGGTAGGGCTGGCCATCGGCTTCCTGCACGCAGTACTGTTTCTCGATCGCGTGTGCTTCGTCCCGGTCGTGTTGCGCGTGAGGTTCCGCGAGTTTCTTCATCACCGGGATCTGCCACAAGAGCACGCGGATGCCCAGGTCGTGAAGTTCCTGGATCATCCCCTGCGGATCAGGCCACCGCCCGCCGGGTGGAAAGGCAAAGTCGCGATAGGCGAGGGGTTCGTCGGCCGGCCTGGGCCTGTATTGGGCGTCGTTCCAGACGTAAAAGGTGCTCTCATCGCTCCAGGCCTCGATCACCAGTACCGAGGCCGGGATGCGGTGCTCGATGGTCTGGCGGACCTGCTCCATCACTCTGGCCTGGCTGTTCCACTCGTTGCCGCTCATCCAGGGCCCAAAAGCCCAGCGTGGTGGCAGGGCTGGCTTGTGCGTCAGGTCTGCCAGGGTGGCGATGGCCTGCTGGGGGGTACCGGTGATCACGGTAGACTCCAGCACCCCATCCGGCCCTACTTGCGCGTCGAAAGACCAACAGGCCGTGCGAGAAGCGGCCAGGTCGTACGCCACGTAACGGCTGGTGGCCAGATATAGCCCATAGCCCTGAGAGGAGAGCAAAAAGGGCACTGGAAGATAAGTCCGGCGTCCCTGGTTCCTGTACTGCTCAAAGACCCGCACGTCCAGTTCGTTCCCGCGCTGGTCCAGGGCGTTGTACCGTTCCCCGAAGCTGTAGAAGGCCTCGCCGGGCGGGCTGGCGAAGGTCTGGCGCACCCGCACGGGGCGGCCATCCTCACCCACGAGCCACTCCAGTGGCTCCGTCTCCAGCAGGAGTGGAGTCCCGTCCGCCGTAAATATCTCCAACCGGCACGGCCGGCGGTGAATGGTGGCCCGCAGCCTCTCCGTGGCTACGATGATGCCCTCCGCTGTTTCCTCCACGACCCGGTACGGCGCCCCGGCAGATGGCTGCCGCCCAGCGGGCGACGATCCTGCGGGCACGTCCTGCCCCCCCCGGCAGGGTGCTGCCCCGCTCAGCCGTAGCTGCAGCACGTGAGGGGCAGGGAAGGTGACCGCCACACGAGGCCGCAACGATGCATCATCGCACGCACACTGGAATTCCAGGCGATCGGAAGCGAGCCGATACTCGGCCACGTCCCCGACGGGGCACCAACCGGCGACGACGAAAGAGAAAGCCTCTGACTGCAATGGCCGGTCATCCTGGCGCGCGCATACGTGGTAGACGACCCGTTGCCCGCGACGAAAGGCTGGGAGCGGGACGCGCCAATGGCTCCTTTCCCCGTCGTCCTCGACCCAACGCCCTTGCGCTGTCCCCCCTTCGTCCGGGCCGGTGGTGGTCCACTCGGCCCACACCACCTCGGCGGCATCGGTTGGCCAGGTCGCCACCCCCAGCGTCACGGGTTGGCCGGCCTCAGGATCGCGGGGGAAACGCTCGGCAGGCCCCTGCTCGTAGGGATGTTCCAGGCCATAAGGGGTGTGGAGCAGGCCACACAAGTAGTGCGTACCAGTCATACTCATCCTTGCCTCGCCACCTCGAGGGCACGCTGGAGGATCAGGTACATCGCGTGGGACCAGAGCAGAGGTTTGGCTACCGGCCCCCAGCGCGCTTCCCATTCGGCGTGACGGTCAGGTGCCAGAAGATGAACGGACACCTGCTCTGGCAGGTACCCGTCGCCGTCGGCCTGGGCCTCGACCCAGTGCAGCAATTCCCGTGCCTGCTCCCACTGCCCCAC